>JAAYLK010000071.1 GCA_012521895.1 Clostridiales bacterium | reverse complement strand
CCGGCGGCAAGTTCAGCCTGCTGGGCACGGTGGTGGGCTCTCTGATCATCCGCACCATCACCACCCTGGTGCTCTATTTTGGCGTGGTGAGCGAGGCCATCATGGCCTTCAAGGCGCTGATCATCGCGGTGGTAATCGTCTTGCAATCAGAGCCTGTGCGCAACGCCATCGCCAAACGGCGCAGCACGCGCCAGGCCAAGCTGGGAGGTGAAGCCCGTGCCTGAGACAAGAAACCTGGTGTTGAGCCCCGCGCAGAAGCTGCGCTCCCGGCTGATGAACCCGCAGTACCTGATGGTGTACGCCACCATTGGCATCTTCCTGCTGATTTACCTCTTTGGCGCGCTGCTGTATGGCAAGCGTGGCTTCACCTCCGTGCGCACCTTCATGCTGTTTTTCAGCGACAATGCCTACATCGGCATCTCCGCTGTGGGGATGACCCTGGTGCTGATTACCGGCGGCATCGACCTGTCCGTGGCGGCGGTCGCCTCGCTGACGGGCATGATCATCGCCTATGGCACCACCGTGCTGGGCATGCATCCCCTGGTATGCATCGGCATCGCGCTGGTCGCCGGCGTTGGCCTGGGCGCGCTGATGGGCGCCTGCATCCAGTACCTGAACGTACCGCCCTTCATCACCACATTGACGGGCATGTTCTTTGCCCGGGGCGTGTGCTCCCTGATCAGCCGGGAATCCATCTCCATCAAGCACAGCATGATCGACGCGCTGGCCGGCTTCAAGGTCTACCTGACCTGGCCCAATGACAAGGGCGAGTGGGTGAAAATCAAGCCGGTGGCCAGCATCGACCTGAACACCATCGCCTTCATCGTCATCATCCTCATCGGCGCCTACATCCTCCAGCGCACCCGCTTTGGGCGCAATGTGTACGCGCTGGGCGGCAACGAACAGTCCGCCAACCTGATGGGTCTGCCGGTCGCCCGCACCAAGGTGCTGGTGTACAGCTTCAACGGCCTGTGCTCCGTGCTGGCGGGCATCTCCTATGTGCTGTATGTGAAATCCGGCTGGAACCTGGCGTTGCAGGGGGCCGAGCTGGACGTCATCTCCGCCTGCGTCATCGGCGGCGTCATGTTGTCTGGCGGGGTGGGCTATATGTTTGGCACCTTGTTTGGTGTGCTGCTCAAGGCCACCATCCCGGCCATCATCACCTTCAACGGCTCGATGAACTCCTGGTGGGCCAAGATTTTCACCTCTGTGCTGCTGCTGCTGTTCATCATCATCCAGCGCGCGGTGATCGCCTCTTCGCAGAGAACCCGGAAGCGGGGCTGACAGCGAGAACACCAAGACATAAACAACCCACGGAAAGGATGGCCTCTCCGCGGGTTGTTTGTCATTGATTGATTACATGGAATTCTATGGCCCAAGGCTGACTTCGGCCACCTGGGCACCGGGCGCCCCGGTGTTGCCGGTGAAGACCAGCCGGATCACGGTCAGGCCCTTGCCTTCCATCTCAATCACCGCCTGGTTTCCGTCAGCGGGGTCAAAGGCATAGTCCGGTGCCGGGGCCAGCTCAACAAAGTGTTCCCCGTCCTGGCTGCCCAGGGCCTGGATGGTCTGCTCCCGCCGGGTCCAGATGGATTGCGGGTTTAAGAACAGCTTGACCTGGCGCAGGTCCCGGGGAGACGCCAGCAGGATGTCCAGGCGGTCCTCCCCCTGCCCCAGGCCTTCCCAGTAGGTGTTGAGGTTGCCGTCCGCGGTCTTGTCCGCGGTGTAGGGCGGCAGCTCGCTGCTGGCGGACACCCGGAAGCCTTCCGCCGCGGGGTTTTGCGCCTCCGCCTTTTTGTAGGTATGCAGGTAGCCTGGGTAGTTGGCGCTGACCTGCGGCGTTTCTTCCAGCAGGCGGATGTTGCCGCCGTTGCGGTTGTTCACGTTCATGCGCAGCTGGGACAAATCGGTGATGCGCTGCCCCTTGATGTCCAGGCCCTCAAAGGTGACATCGTCAATGTTGTGCTCACGGTCAAAGGAGAAGATGCGGATGCTGCTGTCCTTGCCGCCCAGCACGCGGATGCCGCTGAAGGCCACATCCCGGCTGCTGCCGCGCTGCGCGGATTTGGACCACTGGGACTTGGTGGTGGTGAGCTCAACCAGCAGCCGCGCGCCATCCCCCTCGCCCATCTGCGCGTCCTCCACCGTGATGTCCTGAAAGCGGATGCCGCGCACCAGCGCGTTATCCGAGTTGTGGACGGACATCACGGGCTTGTGGAAGTTGTGCAACACGGTCATGTTTTCAAAGGAGATGTCCTCGATGAGCTCGGCGCGGGTCTCATAGCCGATCTCCATGGACTGGGCCAGGTCCGTCCACAGCACGCAACCGCGGAAGTGGATGCCCCGGCTGTCGCCGTCATAGCCCTTGACCACCAGCGAGTCGTCCCAGCTGCGGACAAAACAGTTGTCCACCGCCACCCGCTCGCAGCTTTGGATGGTGATACCGTCGGAGTTGGAGCACCAGCCGATGATGTTCACCCCGCTGACAGTGATGTCCCGGCTGTGGTTCAGGTTGAGGCACCAGGCGGCGGGCTCGATGAGGGTGACATCGCGGATGGTCACGTTCTGGCAGTTCACGATGTTGATGGGCACCAGGGTGTCCTTCCACCGGTCATAGCCGTCACCTGTGATGATGCCCCGGCCCAGGATGCGGATGTTCTCCTGCCCCGCGGCGTGGACAGCGCCCCGCAGGACGGCCCCGCCCGCCAGGTAAAGGGTCTGCCCGCTTTTGAGCTCAATCAGCCCGGTGTCATGCAGGCCCGGGCCAAAGTAGAGCACATCGGGGTCCTTGGGCTGGGGGGCGTCCACTTCCGGGGGATAGAGGAAGAGGTGGAGGGCGTTTTTGTAATCCCCGTTCCATTCTACCGTCAGCGGCCCCGTCCCCTCCGCCACAAAGCGGATGCTGTTGCCGAACACCGCGGGCACAATGCCCCGCGACAGCGGGCGCACCACCGCCTCATGGGCATCCTCCGGCAGACGAACCTCGATGCTGACCGGCCCGGAGGCGGACAAGGAGCCCAGGGGCACCCGGCCCAACAGGATGGGGTTGGCCGCCCAGGTGCGCTGGTAGTTGACCGTGGCGTCAATCAGCTTCAGTTCCTGTCCTTCCACAAACACCTGGCAGCGCTTGCTTTGCAGCAGGTTCACCGGCGGCGTGTACAATTGAACCACCGTCCTTTCCGCCTGCGCGGCGATGCCCGCCAGCAGGCAAAGGGTCATAACAAACAACAAAATTTTCTTGCGCATGGTTCCTCCGCTCAGCCTTTGATGCCCGAAGCCACGATGTTCTCCGTGATGCGCCGCTGGAAGAGGATGAACAGCAAAATCGGCGGGATGATGGAGAACACGATGGCGCGGATGATGTCGATGTCGGTCGCCTGGTTGCTGGACTGGTAGCTGAACAGGCGCACCATCACCGTCTCCATCGGCGCGCCGCCGGGCCACTTGGCGTTGTTGAGCACCAGGTAGGGCAGCAGGAAATCGCTCCAGGTGCCGTTGATGGCGTAGATGATGATGACCATGTTGATGGGCATGGACAGGGGGAAGACGATGCGGAAAAACAGGGCCAGGTTGCCGCAGCCGTCCAGCCGGGCGGATTCCATCACCGAGTCGGGCAGCGCCTCAAAGAAGTTTTTGTACAAAATGACATAGAAGGCGCTGGCGCCCACCCCCAGCCACAGCGGCCAGAAGGTGCCCGAGAGCCCGATGCGGTTGATGTTCACAAACAGCGGCGCCAAGGAGGTGGTGGCGGGCAGCATCATGCTGCCCATGATCAGCCCCAGCACCAGCTTGTGGCCCTTGGGTTTGAGCTGGGCCAGGCCGTAGGCCAGCAGCCCGTTGAACACCAGGGCACTGATGACGCTGCCCGCCACCACGATGAGGGAGTTGAGGTAGTAGCGGTAAAAGCGGGTGTCGTTCCAGGTTTTGATGTACCGCTCCAGCAAAAAGACCTCCGGCAGCAGCCGGGGGATGTACCGCACCCCGCCCTCGGGCAGGGCATGGCGCAGGCCGCGGATGAACTCCCTTTGGTCCTTGAAGCCCGCCAGCATGACCCACACAAAGGGCATCAGGGCCACCAGCAGGGCCAGGACGAGGAAGGCAATCAGCAGGGCATAGCTGATTTTGACCGAGGGTTTGACAAAATCATAGGGGCGCAGCACGCCCAGCTCGTTGTTCTTTTTGCCGGCCATGCTACACCTCCTTGGGGCGGCTGATGCTGTTGTACACCAGCGTCAGGGCAATCAGCACCAGGCTGACCAGCACGGAGATGGAGGAAGCCTTGGAATAGTCCCCGTATTCAAAGGCATGGCGGTACACCAGCTGCATCAGGGAGACCGAGGCGTTGTTGGGCCCGCCGCCCGTGAGCACCATGGGCTCATACAGAATCTGAAACACCGCGATGACCTGCAAAATCAGCAGGGTGCGGCCCAGGTTGTACATCTGCGGGATGGTGATGTGCTTAATGCGCCCCCAGACCCCGGCGCCGTCAATGATGGCGGCCTCATAAATCTCCTGGTTGATGGACTGCAGCCCCGCCAGGTAAATGAGCATGGTGGCGCCCGCGCCCTTCCAGGTCATGATGACCACGATGACGGGGATGACCAGGGAGGCGTTGGACAGCCAGGAGGTGGGCGCGAAGCCCAGCTGTTGAAACAGCATGTTGACCCCGCCGGAGCCATCAGCCCGGAAGAGGAACTTCCACAAAAAGATGGTGGCCAGCGCCGGCATGATGTTGGGCAGGTACAAGCCGGTGCGGAACAGGCTCTTGCCTCGCCGCGTCTCATGCACCATCACCGCCAGCGCCATAGGCACCACAAAGCCAATCAGTAAAGACCAGAGGGTGTACATGAAGGTGTTTTGCACCGCGCGCCAGAAGTCCGGGTCCTTGTAGAGGATGAAGGCGTAATTGTAGGTGCCCACAAACTCCGTAATCCGCATCCCCTCCGTCTTGTAAAAGGACATGCGGATGGCCGACAGCAGCGGCAGCCAGACAAAAAAAGTAAAAAGCGCCAGGCCCGGCAGCATGATGAGCCAGGCCCCCAGGTCCTTCTTCAGCCTGTGCCAGCTGCCATCCCGCGTGGGCCTTGCCCCCCAGCCGGTGTGATTCAATGCGTGCTCCTTCGATAAAAAAGCAAGAGGGGGAGGCAAAACCAAGCCTCCCCCTCCAGGGATAAATTACTTGTTGATGTTTTCGTCCAGCACGGTCTGGAAGTTGGCGTCAGCGGTGTCCAGCAGGGCCTGGATATTGGCCTCGGGGTTGGTGACCACTTCCTGCAGCACCTTGGTGAGCTCGGCGTACATCACCTGGGTCTCCATGGGCTCTTCCATGCGCAGGTTGCCTTCGCTCTTGACGGTGTCAAAGTAGTTCTGGAACATGCGGGCGTCCACGTTGCTGTACTTGGCTACGACTTCGGCCTGGGCGGCGTTGAATTCCTCGTCCGTCCACACGGGGAAGTTGGGGATGACCGGGATGCCGGCGTCAACGCGGTATTCGGCGTCAGCCACCAGGCCGGCCTTGGAGGCCTCGGTCAGCACGGGCGCCTTGCCCATGATTTCAACGTACTTGAGGGCGGCCATGATCTCTTCCGGGGTAGCATTGGCGGAGAACATGTAAGGCGTGCCGCCGGAGAGGCTGTAGCTGCGGTCGCTGCCGGCGGGCATGCCCACCATCATCAGCTTGTCGACCGGCAGGCCGTTGTTCTGGGTGGGCTGCATCACGGCGTCATTGGCCGCGATGTACATGGCGGCGCTGCCGGTGCCCAGGGCGGCAAAGCCGGTGCCCCAGTTTTCGCTGGTCGGGTCGGAGGTCAGCAGGCCTTTCTTGGCCAGGGTCTGCACCATGGTCATGGCGGCGACCACTTCGGGGGTGTTCAGCTGGGCCTGCCATTTGTCAGCCTCGTCCTTGTGCTGCAGCTTGGCGCCAAAGGTCCAGGCGATGTTGGAGAAGTGCCAGCCACCGGCATTGTCCTGCGCCAGCAGGCACAGCGCCGCGGAGCCGGTCTTTTCCTTGATGACCTTGCCCGCTTCAATCAGCTCATCCCAGGTCTTGGGGAAGAGGGGAATGCCGTTCTCGTCCACCAGGCCGGCGTCCGCGAAGACTTCGGCGTTGAGCATCAGGCCCAGGGCATAGCCGTCGCGCGGGATGCCGTAGACGCGGCCATTCTCATCAGAGAGCAGGGCGCGGATGGAGGGGTTGATCTTGTCCAGCCAGCCCAGCTCCGTCAGCTGGTCGGTGATGTCGGCGACCTGCTTGTTCTTGATGAGCTTCTGGGGTTCGGTGTACCAGGTCTCAAAAATGGTGGGCACCTTGCCGCTTTCAGCCAGGGCCGTGAAGGTCTCGCCGGAATAGATGTAGTTGGCGGGAACCAGCTCCACATCCGGCAGCGCCACTTTGAAGGCGGGGATGTAGCTGGTGTCGTGCACTTCCTTGGCGACGGCGTCAGTGTCCGGCGGGTAGATGCCCAGGGTGAGGTTAGCGGCCAGGGCGCTGGCAGTGCCAAGCAGCAAGGTCAGGGTCAACAGGAGCGCCAGAAGTTTTTTCATGGGTCTTCCTCCTATCCATCTGTTGCGTTTTTACGCGGTTTTGGTTTAGCGCACCTTCCAACAGCATACGGCGGCACATTTGATATTTTGCCTAGGGTATGTTAAATTTGGTTAGGTTTAACGATAAACCCACCTGTATGGTAAACGCTGTAAACATCCTTGTCAAGGGGGAGACGTAAAATGTTGCCAACGATTCAGGACATCGCCAGGCTGGCCGGGGTCTCGCCGACGACGGTCAGCAATGTGATCCACGGCAACGACCGCCGGGTCTCCGCGGCGACCCGCCAGCGCATCAAGGCGGTCATCAAGGCCCAGGGCTATGTGCCCAACCTCTCCGCCCGGTCGCTGAAAACCAACACCTCACGCATCATCGCCATGTTCAACGCCATTGTGCCGGAGGAAAGCGGCGGCTCCCTGCAGGACCCCTTCCACAGCGCCCTGCTGACGGGCATTGAGCGGGAGCTGCGCGGCAGCGATTATTTTCTGATGGTGCGCTCGGTGTCCTCGGCGGAGGAACTGCTGCGCTACCTGAACAATTGGAAGGTGGACGCCCTCATCATGACGGGCATCATTTCGGATGCCTTCTACCAGGCCCTGCGCTCCCAGGCCGCCCCCTTTTTGCTGGTGGACAGCTATGTGGAAGGGGAAGCAGGCCTGCGCATCCGCCTGGAGGACAGGCAGGGCGCCCGCCTGGCGGCCGAGCACCTGCTGGGCCTTGGGCACCGGGACATCCTGTTTTGCGGCCCCCAGCCCCTGGACCGCGGCGTCATCGCGGAACGCCTGGCCGGTTTGCGTGAAACCCTGGCCGAGCACGGCATCGCGCACCCGGATTCGCTCATCCGGCCCTGCCCCATGGGCATTGACGAGGCGGTCGCCGTGGGCAGGGAACTGGCCCTAAGGAATGATTTCACCGCCATTTTTGCCACGGCGGACGTGCTGGCGGCGGGCATCGTCTCGGGCCTGCAATCAGCGGGCCGCAGGGTGCCCAAGGACATCTCTGTGGTGGGCTTTGACGACCTGGCCATCGCCCGGCTAAGCCTGCCGCCCCTGACCACCGTGCGGCAGGATGTTGTGGCGCGCGGCCAACAGGGCGCGCGGATGCTGCTGCGCGCGCTGAAGGGCGAAAGCGTGGAAGCGCTCCTGACGCCGGTCACGCTGACCGTGCGCGGAAGCACGGGGAGACTGGAATAAAAGCCTGACGATATCCCATGCGCCAGGCTTGCTTGTATTTTATTTGTCTGTTCCCTCATCCCGCGCGCCCCTGCGGTACTGCCCGGGGGTCAGCCCCTCCTGCTCCTTGAAGACCTTGATGAAATACTCCATTTGCGAATAGCCGCAGCGCTTGGCGATGTCGCCGATGGCCTCCCCGCTTGTTTTCAGCAGGCGTTTGGCCAGCGCCAAGCGCGCCTGTGCCAGGTCCTGGCTTGGCGGGACGCCAAAGAGCGCGCGGTACTGAAGGAAGAAGTAGCTGCGCGTGAAATACATGGCCTTGGCCATCCTGGCCACCGTCCAGGCCGCGGGGTTTTCATGGACCATCTGCCGCAGGGCCAGCATGCGTTTCCTGGCCTGGAAGGCCCGCTGCGCCTTGGGGGTGTTCAGGATCTGCCGTTCCTCAAGGCCTTTGAGCAATTGCTGGATACTGTCCTCGATTTCCGCGGTGTGGTCGGCGTCAAAGTCGGACAGCGTCCAGGAGATGTACTCGACCAGGTTGGTGATGGCCTCTTCGTTCTCGATGTAAAACAGCTCGTTGCGCGGCAGGTTGTAGCGGCCCAGGATGTCCTCCTCCAGGGCTTTGAAGGTGACAAAATTGTTGGACAGCTCATGATCCACCGTATAGTATTCCTGCCTTACGCCCGGGGTGTAGATGATGCAGGCGTTCCGCTCCGCCATGTGGGGCAGCCCGTCAATCACCAGGGTGACCGGGCTTAGGAAATGGACAAAGTTGATGGCCTGCTGGCCCTGCTCGCGCAGCAGGTGGTAGCCGGCGGGCTCGGTTTTCAGGTGCATGGCGCCCAGGAGCTTGATGCGCATGGCTTCCTCCCTTCGCTTTGACGGCAGGTCCGCGGGCAGGCTTCAGGATTGCTTGATTAATGTTATTATACAGAACAATAGTTACGTTTTCAAGGCGTTTTCCGGCAGCAAATTCCAATCAAAAAGACAATAATTGACCTGATTTGACATCTTTCCAGGCTGAAAAACCCTTGGAAAACGCCTTGTTTTCCTTGAGGGGACAAGGCCCGGCGAACATTTTATCCGCCTGGATGTTTGACAAGCGGCCTTGATTTTGTCACACTGTGCGTAGACAAGCGACAAAGTTTTGCGGGCATTCACCCGTTGTTTCCATACCGGTCCCATGAACCGACCAGCACAAAGGAAGCAGGATGAACAAGACCAGGCTGACAAAGGGAGTGATGATGGCGCTGCTGGCAGCCGCGCTGGTTTTCCTCTTGCCTGTGCAGACCATGGGGGGCAGCCCGCCCTCGCCCGGCCAGGTCAGCGCCGCCATACAGGAGCTGCGGGCCATCTACATGGCGCTGCCTGATGTGGATTCGGCCGGCTATGAGCACTACCTTGCGCAGAACAAGGCGCCGGCCTACACCGGTGAAGCCCTGGACTTCGCGCCGGAGGGCGGCGAAACCTTCCTTTCAGAGACTGCTGGCGGCAGCGCGGTGTTCAGGGTGACCGCGCCGCAGGACGCGCTGTATGCCCTTCGCCTGGATTATGTGCCGCAGGGCAGGCAGATCCTGCCCACGGTGCTCAAGGCGCGGCTGGATGGCGCGCGCCCCTACCCGGCCTGGGATGCGCTGCGGGCGGACAACGTATGGGCCTTTGACGGCTTTCCGCTGGACCGCTATGGCAACCAAACGGTGGGCATGCCCCGGCGCGTCAACCAGGCGCAAAGCATGTATTTCCGCGAGAACACCGGGCGTTACAGCCAGCCCCTGCTGGTACGGTTGACCGAAGGGGAGCATGAGATCAGCCTGCACAGCGCGGGCGGCGAGCTCAGCGTCACCGGCCTGTGGCTGGCTGCGCCGCCAACGATGGAAGCGCCGAGGGAAACGCGGGACACCGCGGGAACCAATCTGATTGTGATCGAGGCCGAGCGCATGGACCGGCGCAACAACCCCAACGTGCGCTCAGGCGCCGCCTACAACAGCGCGCTAAGCCCCTACAGCGCGAACAAAAAGGTGCAGAACTTCATTGAGGACGCCTCCTTCCGCTATGGCGGCGCGCGGGTGGAATACGACATCACCGTGCCTGAGGACGGCTGGTACCGGTTGATATTCCACTACCGCCAGCTGCAAAAGGACGGCTTCACGGTCTTTCGCAACCTCACCATTGACGGGGAAATCCCGCACGCGGGGCTCAGCGACATCCCCTTTTCCTATGCCAGGCAGTTCACCCGCCAGACCCTGCCCGAGGCCGTGTACCTGACAAAAGGCCTGCACAGCCTGGGCCTTGAGGTCTCCCTGGACCCAACCCGCTACGCGGTGCTCATCCTGGAGGAAGTCATTGGCGGCATGAACGACCTGACGCTTGCCATCACCCGGATTGTGGGCGGCAACACCGACCGCTACCGTGATTTCAACCTGCTGGACTATGGCATTGACGCGGGCGCGTCGCTGTCGTCCTGGGCGGACACGCTGGAAGGCACGCACGCCGCGCTGGACCGCTTAAAATCGGTCAGCGGCACCTGCGGTGAGATAGAGCAATTGAATGTCGCGGCCAAGCTGCTGCGCCTGCTGTCTGAAGAGCCCAATGAACTGCCCAAGCGCCTGAACGAGTTTTCCCGCGGCATCACCACCACTGGCGCCGTCGCCTCCTCCGGCAACGCCAATTCCGCCCTGCAGTACCTGGTGAACACCCTGGAGAGCCTGCAGACCTCGGAACTGGGCCTGGACAGCATCCTGCTGTTCCAGGATGGTGCCAGGCTGCCCAGGCAAAAGGGCCTGCTGGAAACCTTGGGCGATGGCCTGGCGCATTTCATGGCCTCCTTTGGCACCCAGGAATACACGGCGGACTACGGCAAGCAGTCGGGTGACACGCTGCAAATCTGGGTGGGGCGGCCCCGGCAATACCTGGAAATCATGCAAAACCTGGCCGATACGCGCTTCACGCCGCAGACGGGCATCAAGGTGGACCTGTCCATCGTGCCCGACCAGAGCAAGCTGATCCTGGCCAATGCCTCGGGCAAGGCGCCGGACGCCGCCATCGCGGTTGCCTCCGGCAGCGTGTATGACCTGGCCATCCGCGGCGCGCTCAAGGACATGCGGGGCTTTGACAGCTTCAAGGAGGTGGCCTCCCGCTTCGCGCCGGGCATGCTCATCCCGGGCGTGCTGGATGAGGGCCTCTATGCGATTCCGGAAACCTTCAATTTCTGGGTGATGTTCTACCGCAGCGACATCCTCTCTTCCCTGGGCCTTGAGGTGCCTGACAGCCTGCAGGAGGTGCGCGCCATGCTGCCCCAGCTGCGCCGCCTGGGCATGAACTTCAACAGCCAGGTGTCCAATTTTGTCGCCAAGCCCTTCGCGGCGACCGCGCCCTTCCTGCTGCAGTCTGGCGCCTCGGTGTATGATTCGGCGTCCGGCCTCTCCGCGCTCAACAGCGCTGAGGCGATTGAGGCCATGACACTCATGGCCGAAAACTACACCGTGTATTCCATGCAGTACAACATCTCCAGCTTTTATCAGTACTTCAGGGACGGCCGCACCCCCCTTGGCGTGTCGGATTACGGCACCTTCAACCTGCTCACCAACGCCGCGCCCGAATTGGCCGGCAAGTGGGAGCTGGCCCTGTATCCGGGCATCGCGGACGAAAACGGGGTGGTGCAACGCTGGACCTCGGGCGCCGCGGAGAGCAACATCATCTTTTCCTCCTCGCAGCGCCAGGACGCGGCCTGGGCCTTCCTGGACTGGTGGATGTCCACCGAAATCCAGACCGACTTCTCCTTCCTGCTGCAGACCACCTTGGGCAATGAGTACATGTGGAACTCCGCCAACCTGGAGGCCCTTGAAAACGCCGCCTGGAACCCAAAGCACAAGGCGGTCATCATTGAACAACTGCAGTGGACCCGTGAACTGCCCCGCGTGCCCGGCGGCTACATGGCGGAGCGGGAGATTTCAAACGCCCTGGACGCCGTCATCAACGGCAAGAAGCTGCAGTCGGCCATCGACGCGGCGGACCGCAACATCAACCGGGAAATCAAGCGCAAGATGGAGGAATTTGGCTATACCGCGGACGGGGAGCCCCTCAAGCCCTTTGTGCTGCCCAGCTTGGAGATGGTGGAGGGATGGCTGCAATGAGCATCAAGGAAAACGGCCGCAAACGCGTCAACCCGGCAGTCTTTTTCCTGCTGCCCTACATCATCTTGTTCACCGTGTTCATCATCATCCCGGTGGTGTCGGCCATGCTGCTCTCCTTTACCAATTTTGACGCGGTGAGCCGCCTGGACATCGTGGGGCTGAAAAACTATGTCAGCCTGCTGACCCAGGACCCCATCTTCATGCAGCACGTGCTGCCCAACACCATCGCCTTTGCCGTGGTGGTGGGGCCTGTTGGCTACGCCCTGTCCTTTTTTCTGGCCTGGTCGCTGGCGCAGCTGCCGCGCCTGCCCCGCACCATCTGCACCCTGATCATCTATTCGCCTTCCCTCACCGTGGGCACCACCATGGCGGTGGTCTGGCGCATCATCTTCGCTGGGGACCAGCTGGGCTATGTCAACGGGCTGCTCATCTCCTTGGGCCTCATCAGCGAGCCCTACCCCTTCCTGGTGACGGAATACCTGCTGCCCATCATGATGCTCATCGCGCTGTGGAGCAGCATGGGCGTGGGTTTTCTGGCGATGCTGGCGGGCATCCTCAACATCGACACCAGTGTGTATGAGGCGGCCACCATCGACGGCATGCGCAACCGCTTCCAGGAGATGTTCTACATCACCATCCCCATGATGAAGCCCCTGATGCTCTTTGGCGCGGTGATGGCGGTGGTGGGCACCTTCCAGGTGGGCTTCATCGGCGTCCAGCTCTCGGGCATCAACCCCACGCCCGGCTGTTACGGGCAGCTGATTGTCAACCACATTGAGGACTACGGCTTCATCCGCTACGAGATGGGCTATGCCTCGGCGGTGTCGGTGGTGCTGCTGATCATGGTCTACGCGATTTCAAAAAGCGCGCGGAGGGTGTTCCGTGAAAACTAAGCGCAGGGCAAACTTCAGGCAATCGCAAAAAGGCAAGCGCTGGCTGGCGCTTGCCCTGGCGGCGTTCTGCCTGCTGCCCCTGCTGTCCGCCCGGGCGGCCAACGCGCCCTATGACACGCGCACGCCCTATGTCCTGGGGGGCATGAGCAAGACCAAGGACGCCTTCCTGCCGCTGACGACATTGGAAAAATTTGGCGAAAAGGACCTGCGCAACCCGGATGACCTGGCGGTTTCTTCGGAGGGCTTCCTCTATATCGCCGACACCGGCAACGCCCGGGTGCTGAAATCCACCCTGGAGGGCGTCCTGGTGCAGGAAATCGGCACGGAGGTCCTCAAGTACCCGCGCGGCGTCTTTGTGACCGCGCAGGGACAGGTCTATGTAGCGGACACCCGCGGCAAGGCCGTCTACCTCTTTGGCCGCGACGGCGCGCTGCTTCAGCAGTTCGTCCGCCCGGAATCCCCCCTGTACGGCAAGGATGTGGACTTCAACCCCGTCAAGGTGGCGGCGGATGAGCACGGCAATGTGTACGTCATCTCCGAGGGCAACAGCTCCGGCGTCATCCAGTTTAGCCGTGACGGGGACTTCCTGGGCTTTGTGGGCGCCAACAAGACGCCCCTGAGCTTGAACGAAATCATCAGGCGGCTGCTGTTTTCAAACCAGCAGCAAGCGCAGATGAAGCGCAACGTGCCGGTGGCACCGGTCAACCTGGCGCTGGACAGCCGGGGCCTGCTGTACACCGTCACCCAGGGGGGCGCCAACGACGCGCTGAAGAAGTTCAACATGGCCGGCGTCAACATGTTTGAGCGCACCCAGGTGGACACCCTGGTCGCGGGGGTCTGCGTCAGCCCCGAGGGTAATGTGTACACCGTGTCCTCTGACGGCTACATCGCCGAATACACCCAGGACGGGGAGCTGCTGTACATCTTTGG
Organism: Clostridiales bacterium; assembly: GCA_012521895.1. Classification (GTDB taxonomy): domain Bacteria; phylum Bacillota; class Clostridia; order Christensenellales; family Aristaeellaceae; genus UBA6115. The sequence goes on along the minus strand of JAAYLK010000071.1, from coordinate 17,772 downwards.
CGGGCGGGATGACGGCTACAACCGCATCGGGTTGTTTGTCTCCGCCGCCGGCATCGCGGCGGACAAGGCCGGGCGCCTGTATGTGCTGGATGCCGAGCGCAGGAGCGTGACGGTGCTTGCGCCCACGGAGTACGCCGACACCGTGCATTCGGCCCTGCTCATGTACCAAAACGGCCAGTACGTGGAAAGCAGGGAGCCCTGGGAGCAGGCCCTGGCGCAGGACGCCATGTTCTCCCTGGCCTACCGGGGCATCGGCGAGGCCTACTACAAGCTGGGCCAGTATGACAAGGCACAGCAGGCCTTCCTGCAGGGGCGCCATTACACCGGCTACTCGGAGGCCTTCTGGGAAACCCGCAACGCCTGGTTGATGGACAATTTGGCGGTCATCCTGGTCATCCTGCTGGCGCTGTACCTTATATCCAAAATGGGCGGCCTGGTGCTGAAGAAGACCGGCTGGGGCCTGCCCATCCAAAGGGCGGCCGGGCGGGTGATGGCCGTGCCCCTGATTCATCAGGTGGCCTACCTGCGCCGCCTGCCGCGCAACCCGGCGGAGGCCTTCTATGGCATCCGCTTTGAGCGCAAGGTCAGCGTCTGGTCCGCCACTGTGGTCTATGTGCTGTTCTTCCTGTGCTTTCTGCTGAGCAAATACGCGACCGCCTTCCTCTTCAAATCCATTCCGGAGGGGCGTTTTGAGATTGGCCGCGACTTTGTGACGGTCTTTGGCGTCCTGGGCCTGGCGGTCATCACCAACAACCTCATCTCCTCCATCCAGGATGGGGAGGCCCGGCTGCGGGATGTGTACAACGCCCTGGCCTACTGCCTGATGCCCTACATCTTCATCAAACCCTTCCTGGTGCTGATCAGCCATGTGCTGACCCGGAACGAGGCCTTTTTGCTGGGCCTGGGCGATTTCATCATCGTTGCTTCCATCGCGGTGCTGATCGTGGTGATGGTGCGGGAAATCCAGGCCTACACCTACAAAAAAACCTTTTGGAACCTCCTGCTGACGGTGCTGACCATGGCGCTGATTGTGGTCACCCTGGCCATCGCCTTCATCCTGCTCAACCAGGTGGTGGACTTCGTGTCCTCCATCATCCGGGAGGTGAGATTCCGTGCGGGCTAAACAATCATTGAACATGCTTTGCCTGCTGGCGGCCCTCCTGCTGGCCCTGCCGCTGAGCGCGGCTTCCGCCGTTGATGTGGACGAGCGGATGGCCGGGCACCAATTGGTGGCGGAGAACTCCGCCCTGCGGCTGTACGCCGACCCCGCCACCCTTTCCATCGTGCTGGAGGAAACCGCCGGTGGGCGGCGCCTGTACAGCACGCAAAAGGACGAGCAGGGGCGCATCAACCAATCCTGGAAGGGCCTGATGCAGTCGGGTTTCGCGGTGGAATACTTCAACGACCGCACGCCAACCCCGCAAAGGATTGACGCCATCAACGGCAAGCCGGAAATCGCTTTCACCGCCCTGGCGGATGGCTTTGACGCGCAGGTTCACTACGCCGAATTGGGCATCAGCTTGCTGCTGCAGATGCGTCTGGACGCAGGCGGCATCAGGGTTTCTGTGCCCGCTGACAGCCTTAAAGAGGGCGAGGGCGTCCGCTTAAGCGGGCTCTACCTCTACCCCTTCATGGGGGCGACCAAACTGGGCGAGACCGAGGGCTATATGCTGGTGCCCGAAGGCTCCGGCGCCCTCATCAGCCTGAAAAACAACCAGGGCAAGTACAAGACGCCCTACCAGAAGCGCGTCTACGGGGACAACCTGGGCACGCGCAAGCAGAGCGTGGCGCTGGCGGGCAAATGGCTGCCAAGGGAGCCCGCCAAGATTCTGGCGCCCTTCTTTGGCATGGCCCACACCGATAGGGAGCTGGCCTACCTGGCATATGTTGAAGAGGGGCAGTTCAACGCCGACATCCTGGCGTATCCCAACGGCGCCATCACCGAGTACAACTGGATCGCGGCGCGCTTCATCTACCGCGAGCAGTACAACATGCCCACCACCCGCACCCGCGGCATCCTCACCTCCGAAAAGACGCCCTATTTCCGGGTCATCAGCCTGCGCTTTGAGCTGCTTTTGGATGAGGAGGCCGACTACACCGGCATGGCCCGGGCCTACCGCGACCACCTGATCAACAGGGGGCTGACACCCAAAGAGGGCCTGGGCTTGTACACCCGGGTGGACTTCCTGGGCGCGGACACCCAAAAGACCCTGCTGGGCGACACGGCCGCCGTGGCCACCACTTTTTCAGAAGCCGGCGACATCTTAGCGCAGCTGAAGGCGAATGGGCTCAAGGCCCCGCTGGTCATCTTCAAAGGCTGGCAGACGGGCGGGCTCTCCAAAAACCTGGGCAGCGGCGACTTCGCCCCGGAGGGCAAGCTGGGCGGCATGGGGGACCTGCGCAAACTGGCGGCCACCGCCAGGGACGGGGGCGGCGCCTTCTTCCTGGAGCAGGACTTCCTGCACGCCAACCCCACAAGGCGGTACAACACCAACCGCGACCTGGCCAAGAGCGTCAGCCAGGCCATCATGTTCACCCAGACCGGCAACACCCCCTATGACAGCCTCTACTACCTGACCCCGGGCAGGGCTTATGACCTGGCCGCGCGCTACCAGGCCGTCCTTGGGAAGGAAAAATTCGGCGTCAGCGTGGACGCGCTCCCCAACACCCTGTTTTCCTATGACCAGTATGGCGCCGTCCACTCCCGCGGGGAAGCCGCGGACGGCTTCCTCAAGGCGCTGGGCGCGCTGGGCGGCGCTGCGGTGGCGCTTGACCAGCCCTTTGACTACCTCTGGGACAGGATGGACGTCCTGCTGGATTTGCCGCTGTACACCTCCAACTACAATTTCTTCCAGGCGGAGGTGCCCTTCCTGCCCATCGCCCTGCATGGCCTGCTGCCTTATTACGCGGGCTACATGAACTTTGAGCCCAACAACCGGGAGTTCTTCTTAAAGATGATGGAGTACGGGGCCTACCCCTCCTTCCTGCTGACCACCAGGAGCCCGGCGGTGCTGAAAAACACCAATTCCTCGGATGTCTATTCCTCGCAGTTCTCGGTGTATCACCAGACCATCCTGGCGTACGCGGCGGAGCTGTACGATTTCTTTTCCAGGGTGGAAGGCGCGCAGATTTTTGGCCACAGCATCCTGGCGCCGGGCGTGGTCAGTGTCAGCTATGACAACGGCCTTATGCTCTTTGTCAACTATGGGGAAGAAGCCTATCAGGCCGGCGATGCCGTCATCCCGGCGCGGAGCTACCTGGTGATTGAAGAATGAAAGGGGGCAAGGCAGTGGACAACAAGCGCAGCAAGCGGCGGGGCTGGTTCAGCGTCACCCGCAGGCGCGATTTGAAGGGCCTGCTGTTCATGCTGCCCTGGACGCTGGGCTTTGGCTTGTTCTTCGCCAGCCCCCTCTACCAGTCGGTCATCTTCAGCCTCAACAAAATCACCATCACCGCCAGGGGCCGCCGCATGGCCTATGTGGGGCTGCAGAACTATTACGACATCTTCCAAAAGGACATCTACTTTGTGGAGCGCCTGCGCGCCTTCTTTACCAACACGCTGCTAAGCCTCCCGGTCATCCTGGTGTTCTCCCTGCTCATCGCCATGCTCATCAACCAGAAAATCAGGGGCAAGGGCCTCTTCCGCGCCATCTTCTTCCTGCCGATCATCGTGGTGTCCGGGCCCATGCTCAACATGCTCATCCAGGAGGGGGCGACCACCATCCCCCTGATTGAGCAGTACGGCATCTATGACGCCCTGCTGAACCTGCCCTACTTCTTGCAGGAGCCCATCAACTATTTGTTCAGCCAGCTGATCATGGTGCTGTGGTACTCCGGCGTCCCCATCCTGATTTTCCTGGCGGGGCTTCAGAAAATTGACACCTCGCTCAATGAGGCGGCCCTGATTGACGGCGCCTCCAGCTGGGTGGTCTTCTGGAAAATCACCCTGCCTTCCCTGCGCAACATGGTGCTGATCAACGCCATCTACACCATGGTCTTCCTGGCTACTTCTGAAATCAACGAGGTCATCGCGCTGATCCGCAGCAACATGCTGGCGCCCGACCGCGGCTACGGCATCGCGTCCGCCATGGCCTGGTCCTATTCCCTGGGCATCGCGCTGGCCATCGTGCTGATTTACCTGCTCATCGGCCGTGAAAAGAAGCCGGAGCTGCACAAGATTGCCGTTTACCGGAAGAAAGGGGGTGCAAGGCATGCGCGATGAGATGACGAATCGGCCTGTCAGCCGCGAGGAAAAGCTGAACCGCTTCGCCTGGAAGGCCAGACGGATCTTCCTTGGCAATAGGCGCCAAAGCGGCCTGCTGTTTCAGGCCTTTGTGTACGCCATGCTCATCTCCCTGGGCTTTGTCTACCTCTACCCGCTACTGTACATGGTGGTGACCAGCGTCAAGTCCCTGCCGGACCTGCTGGATGTCTCGGTCAACTGGGTGCCGACCGCCCTGTCTGGGGACAACTTCAAGCAGGCCTATGAGGTGCTCAACTTCTGGGACGCCCTGTGGGACACCATCCAAATCAGCGTGCTGCCCGCCATCTGCCAGACCATCGCCTGCGCGCTCACCGGCTATGCCTTCGCCCGCTACCGCTTCCCCTTCCGGAAACTGGCCTTCGCCCTGGTGCTGGTCACCTTCATCCTGCCGCCCTATGTCCTCATGGTGCCCAAGTACACCATGTTCAGCGATTACAAACTGCTGGGCAAGCTGGGCACCCTGGTGCTGCCCGCCGGGCTTGGCCAGGGCATGAACAGCGCGATTTTCATCCTGATTTTCGCCCAGTTCTTCCGCCAGACGCCCCTGTCCCTGGACGAAGCCGCCCGGGTGGACGGCGCGGGGGAGAGCCGCATCTTTGTGGAGATCGCCATCCCGCTGTCCATCCCGGCCATCGTCGTCTCCTTTCTCTTCTCCCTGGTCTGGTACTGGAATGAGACCTACTTCCTCTCCCTCTACCTGGGTTCCTCGGCCATGGGCAAGGCGGACGCCATGGCCAGCCTCCTGGTGCAATTGTCCCGCTTTGAGCAAAGCTACCTGGGCTACATGCAATCCCTCTCCCAAAGCTGGAGCGCCGCCCATCTAAGCGAGACCGTCGCCAACGAGGCCATCCGCATGGCGGCCACCCTGATCGCCATTGTTCCGCTGCTGCTTGTCTACCTGGTGTTGCAAAAGCAGTTCGTACAGAGCATAGACCGCACGGGCATCACAGGTGAATAACCCGCGGTTTATCAAATAGATAAGGAGGATGTCTATGAAACGGAAACTGGTATCTCTGGTCGCCCTGGCACTGGTTTTTGGCGTGTTCCTGTCCATCGCGGCCCCGCCCGCGCGCGCTGAAGAAGCCCTGCCGCCCATGACCACGGAAAACATCACCCTGCGCCTGGCGTTCTGGGGCCAGGACCTCAAGAGCGAGCAGGAGGTGACTGCCGCCCTGATGAAGCAATTCACCGACAAATACCCCAACATCACCCTGGAGCTGGTCGCCATTGAGCAGGCCCAGTGGGTGGAGTCCCTGCAGAACATGGCCGCCACCGGGGAGCTGCCGGACGTCTTTGGCGTCTTCAGCGTTTCCCAGGCCGTCATGAACGAGTGGGCGCTGCCGCTGGATGAGTTCTACAACAAGGAGCCCGATGTCAAGGACATGTTCGAGGCCTTTGAAAAGAACGCCCTCATTGGCGGCGTGCGCTATTCCATGCCCTGGGTCATGTACCCCCATGTGATTTTCCTCAACAAGACGATGTTTGAAATGTACAACGAGCCGCTGCCTGCCTATGACTGGACAGTGGATGAGTATTTCGACATCGCCACCCGCATCACCCACCCGGAGGACTTCTACTTTGGCACCTCCAACCCCCTGTATGAGGACCTCTTCCCCGCCTGGTACAACAAGGGCCAGGGCAAATGGGGCTGGGATGGTGAGAACTACCACTTTGACCAGGTGTGGATTGACGCGCTCAACAAACGCTATGAGCTGATTGATTCCCAGGTGGTTGAATGGGCCAGCGCCGAGGACAAGGAAAAATTCCTGGGCGACCCGGCCGCCTGGCCTCCGGGCTGGGGCCGTTCCGCCATGCACATTGACTGGCCCTGGACCATCCCCTTCTTTGATGATGTGGTCACCCAGCAGTCCGGCAGCGAATTCCTGGTGTACCCGATTCCCAAAGGCCCCTCGGGCGACCAGCTGGTCATCGTGGACAACGCCGTCGTCGGCGCGTCCACCAATCACCCACGCGAAGCCTGGGAGCTGCTCAAGTACATGACCTGGGGCAAGGACGCCATGCTGCTAAGGCAGTCCGCCACCCGCGCGGCCGGCGTGCCGGTCACCCGCCTGCCTGTCACCCAGAACGAAGAGGTCTGGAAGGACCTGATTGACAACACCGAGCGAGAGGACCTGAAGAACTTCTATGGCCAACTGACCAACCTGGTGCCCTCTCCCTGGCCTGTCGCCCCCGGCTGGGACGCCTTCCAGGCCTGGGTGAACGAGCAGGACATCTACGGACGGATGGACCGCCGCGAACTGGCGCCGGCTGACATCGCCGCCGAAATGGAGCAGAAGGCCAACGAAATCAAGGAAGAGTGGCTGGCCAGCCTGCCGCAATAACAGCAAGCCTGCGATAGATCATTCCTGAACTGACCGATATGATGGGGAGGAAGGCATGAGACCATTGAAACCGCTGGCGCTTGCCCTCCTGCTGGCCCTGGTGCCATCAGGCGGCGCGCCGGCTTTGGCCCAGCCTTCCTCCCCTTCCTTTGAACCCATAAGGATGACAGCCAACATGAGCATTCAAGAACACGGCGGCATGATCCCCGGGCTGTACTGGGAGGACCGCATCATCCCGGTGTATGAGCCTGCAAGCGGCGGCGTCTGGTACCCCCGGCTGCTTTTTACCCGCAAGGGAACGCTGCTTTGCGCCTTTGACAGCAATGAGGACGGCGGGCGCAGCCGGATCAAGCTGGTGACCAGCCTTGATGAGGGGCTCGTTTTCAGCGAAAGCAGGACCGCCGCGGCCCTGGAGGGCCTGGACTGCGCCAACCCCGCCCTGGTTGAGCTTGCGGATGGCAGCCTGCTGCTGGCCTACCGTGCCAATGCCATGCGGGAGGACGGCTATTATTCCTCCATCCGCGCCAGCGTCAGCCACGACGGCGGCGCCACCTGGGAAGGCCACAGCCTGATCGCGGAGGAGTTTGGCCGCGGCGGGGTTTATGAGCCCCACTTTGGCTTCATCGGCGAGCGCCTGGCGGTATTTTACGCCAACGACTCCCTCAACGTGGTAGAGGAAGGCAGCCAGCAGCTGATTTTGTTCAAGCTGCTGGAAAACGGCGCCTGGGGGGAGGCCCTCATTGCCTCTGACGGCGTCAAGAACCGCTCCCGGGATGGCATGCCGGTCTGGACCAAGATGGCGGATGGCCGCTATGCCCTGGTGATTGAAGCCACCAATGTGCCAGGCCACCCCTTTGTCATCCAGATGACCATTTCCCCTGACGGCCTCAACTGGAACGAAGGCAACCGCGACATCTACATCCCCTATATGCAGGGCAAGAAGGCCGGCGCGCCCTACATCCTGACCCTGCCAGACGGCAGGCTGGCCGTGGCCTTCCAGACGGATGACGAGGCCGCGCGCACCGGGGACGGCGCCTCCTACATGAAGGTGATGGTCTCCACCGACCCGGGCAAGGAGGGTGCCAGCTTCAGCGAGCCCTTCATCCCCTTTTTGATGCCCGAGGGGCACTGCGCCAACTGGAACGCCTTGCAAGTACAGGGGGAGGTCCTCTACGCCGTCACCAGCGCCAATTACCCGCGAAGCGGCGTCTACCTGCGCCGGGCTTACTTAACACCGCGCGCGCGTCAGGGCGTCAACCTGCTCACCAACGGGGATTTCCGCCTGCGCAACAACCAGGGCTGGTCCATCATCCAGTCCGGGCGTACCTACCATGCCGCCTTTGGGGCCAAGCGCTTTGAGGTCGATGGCGATTACACCGCCCTGACCCTGCTTAATCTGAAGCCCGGCCCGCTGGAACTGCGGCAGGAGATTCCGGGGCTGATGGCAGGCGCCTACCGCTTCAGCCTGCGCGTGAAGGGGGATGGTGAGAAGGCCATCACCCTGCGCATTGAACAGGGCGACCAAAGCGCCGAGTTTTCCTTCGTGCCCGGGCAGGAGATGAAGGATGCGGAAATCACCGGCATCAGCCTGCGCTCCGGGCCCGCGCGGCTGCGCCTCATCCAGGCGGAGGGCTTGCGTAAAATGAGCGTGACCAATTTGAAACTGGAATGGTTGGGAGAGGAGGGCGCGCAGTGAGGGCAGTCAATATCAACCCCAAGGGCTTTTCGCGGGACCAGCTGAAGATTTACGCCTACATCGTGCCGCTGTGCCTGTTCATGCTGCTGCCCATCCTCTACATCTTCACCAGCGCCTTCAAGCCCATCAGCGAGCTGTTCGCCTTTCCGCCGCGCTTTCTGGTGGCAAACCCCACTTTGGACAATTTTTCAAGGCTGTCGCAGACCACCCAGCAATCCACCGTTTCCCTGGGGCGCTATGTGTTCAACTCCGCGCTGGTCACCCTGGCGGTGGTGCTGCTGTCCATCATCATCTCCTCCATGGCCGGCTACGCCTTTTCCAAATTACGCTTCCGCGGCAGCGGGCTGCTGTTTGAAATCAACACCATCGCCCTGATGTTTGTGCCGGTGGCGGTGATGATTCCCCGCTACCTGGTGATTGACCGCCTGGGCATCATCAACAGCTACCTGGCCCACATCCTGCCGCTGCTGTCCATGCCCGTGGGGCTCTTCCTGCTCAAGCAGTTCATTGACCAGGTGCCGGATGAGCTGATGGAGGCCGCCAAGGTGGACGGGGCCGGGCCCTTGCGGGTGTACTGGAAGGTAGTGCTGCCGCTGATTCGCCCGGCGATTGCCACCGTGGCCATCCTGGCCTTCCAGGCGGTCTGGGGCAACACGGAGACCTCCTCCATGTTCACCACAAAGGAAAACATGCGCACCCTGTCCTTCTTCATGAGCACCCTGGCCGCCCAGAACACGGGCGTGGCCGGGCAGGGCGTGGCGGCGGCTTCCATGCTGATCATGTTTGTGCCCAACATCCTCTTGTTTATCATCCTGCAAAGCAAGGTGATGAACACCATGGCCTATTCAGGCATGAAGTAACCCCGGAGGTTTGATTGAAACAGAGAATTTGTATGCTCTGCGTTGCCCTGCTGGCCCTGGCGTTCATCATGCCGGCCGGCCTGGCGGCGTCCATAGAAGGGGAGAGTGAATTGATGGACGGCATCTACCTCATCCGCAACAAGGCCACGGGACGGGCCTTGAACATGCAGCTGGCTGGCATGGTGGACCGCGCCTTCGTCCAGCAGTTTGGCGACACCGGCATGCTGGATGAACTGTGGCGGGTGGAAACCACGGACGGCCTCAGCCGCGTCACCAACCTGTTTTCGGGCAGGCACCTGGCCGTTCGGGAGGATACGCCCATTGTGGGCAGCGCCATCCACGTCAGCGTCGCTGACAGCCCGGGCGCGCTGTGGAACATCGCGGAGGTTGGGGGCGCGTACCGCCTCTCCCCACCAACGGATGACAAGCTGGCGCTGGCCCTGCCCGTCAACGAGATCGCCAGCAAATACCTGCCAACGCTCATAGAGGCGCCCCTAGAGGACACTGGCCTTTGGCTGTTAGTGAAGGCGGCACTGCAGGAGGAACTGCCGCGCATGCTGCCGCTGACCGGGCTGGTCTTCCATGCCTCCTGCCCGCAGATTGTCAAGCAGGATGGCGTGTACTACATGATCATCATGGCGCCCCACATCGTCATCAAGTCTTCAAAGGACCTGCTGCACTGGGAGATGTCCGACACCGTCTTTGGCGAGAGCGACCCCTCCTGGCTTAGGCAAGAGGTTCCGGGCTATGGCATCTGGGCGCCCGCCGCCTTTTATGTCAACGGCCAGTACCTGCTGTACTACTGCATCTCCACCCTGGGCAGCCAGAACTCCGCCATCGGGCTGGTCACCAACACCACCCTGGACCCCAAGGACCCGGCTTACCGCTGGGTGGACCGGGGCATGGTGCTGCGCTCCAAAACCGGCAGCCCCTACAATTGCATCGACCCCAACCTGATTGGGGATGAAGAAGGCCGGTACTGGCTGAACTTCGGCTCCTACTGGGGCGGCCTGTACCAGGTGGAAATCGACCCGGACACCGGGCTGCTCAAAAACCCCGGCGCGCAGGCGGAGGACATGGTGCACCTGGCGCGGCGCAACGTGAGCAACGGCGCGGTGGAAGCGCCCTACATGATCTACCGGGAGGGCTGGTACTACCTCTTTGTCGCCTTCAACCCCATGGACCTAAGCTACCACAACCGCGTGGGCCGCTCGCGGTCTGTCCACGGCCCCTTTGTGGACAGGGATGGGCGGGAGATGACCAAGGGCGGCGGCAGCGTGGTCACCAAGGGCCTGTTTGAGCTGCGGATGCCGGGCCACGCCTCCGTCTTTTTGGATGAGGACGGGCAGCACTACTTTGTGGGTGAGTACTTCCGCAAGGACTCGCCAAGCATTATGATGATCAGCACCATCGTGTGGGATAAGGACGGCTGGCCAGTGACGGCGCTGACCCCCGATATCGCCGATGTTTTGCCCGAAAAATAACAAACAAGTGAGGATAGTACCATGCTCAAGGCCTACCCCAGACCCAATTTCACCCGCGAGAACTGGACCAATCTAAACGGCGCCTGGCGCTTCGCCTTTGATGACAAAGACCAAGGGCTGAAGAACCAGTGGGAAAAGGACTTCCCCGAAAGCCGGGACATCCAGGTGCCCTACACCTATGAAACCAAAATGAGCGGCATCGGCGAGGAGGCCTTCCACCCGGTGGTCTGGTACCAGCGCGTGGTGGACTTAGCGCCTTTTGAAGGCAAAATGCTGCTGCACTTTGAAGGCGTGGACCATGAGGCCCGCGTCTACGTCAACGGCCGGTATGCCGGCAGCCACCAGGGGGGCTATGCCGCTTTTACTGTGGACATCACGCCCTTTGCGCTGCCCGGGCAGAACACCCTGACCGTGCGGGTGTCAGACAGCGACAGCTGCGCCCAGCCCCGCGGAAAGCAGCGCTGGCGCAAGGAGAACTTCGGCTGCTGGTATGTGCAGACGACCGGCATCTGGCGGACGGTCTGGCTTGAAAACGTACCAAAGGTCTATCTGGAGGATGTCAAAATCACCCCGGACATCGACACCGCCAGCGTCCACTTCGTTGCTCGGGTGACGGGCCTTGAGCCCGGCCAGACCGCCAGCCTGGACTGCGCGCTGCGCTTTGACGGTAAGCCGGTGGCCAGCCAGACGGTGGCGGTGTCCGGCGAGTTCACCAGCTTCACCCTGTTCCTGACAGGTTCTCACGACCCCTGGACCATTCGCCTGTGGCACCCGGACCACCCGGACCTGTATGAGGCCCGCTTCACCCTGCAGGGAGAAGGCCTGGAAGAGGACAGCGTGACCTCCTTTGTGGGCCTGCGCAAGATTGAAATCCAGGGCAACCAAATCCTGCTCAACAACCGGCCCATTTACCAGCGCCTCATCCTGGACCAGGGCTACTGGCAGGATTCCCACCTGACCCCGCCGGATGACGAGGCCTTTGAAAAGGACCTGGATTTGATTTTGAAGGCGGGCTACAACGGCCTGCGCAAGCACCAGAAAACCGAGGACCGCCGCTTTTTGCACCTGTGCGACAAGAAGGGCGTGCTGGTGTGGTCGGAAATGGCGGCCACCTACGCCTTCAATGACCAGGCCATGAACACCTTCACAAAGGAGTGGATGGAAGTGGTCCGCCAGAACTACAACCACCCCTCTGTCATCACCTGGACGCCCTTTAACGAAAGCTGGGGCGTTGGCGACGTGCTGACCAACGCGGAACAGCAGCGCTTCACCCAGGCCATCTATTTCCTCACCAAGGCCTTTGACCCCATGCGCCCGGTGATTGTCAATGACGGCTGGGAGCATACGGTGTCGGACATCCTCACCCTGCACGACTACGAGGAAAGCGGCAAAGCCTTCGCCAAGCGTTACGCGGACTTGCCCGGTTTGCTGGCGAACCAGGCGCCCTACAACCTGCACCGCTACGCCATGGCCCACGGTTTTGAATACCGCGGCCAGCCGGTCATCATCTCCGAGTACGGCGGCATCGCCTTCAAAGATGAGCACGGCTGGGGCTATGGCAACCAGGTGGCGGATGAGGAGGCCTTCATCAAGCGCTTTGATGAAATCACCGCCGCCATCCAAAACCATCCGGACATCGTGGGCTTTTGCTACACCCAGGTTTCTGACGTGCAGCAGGAAATCAACGGCCTGGTGACAGAGGACCGCCGCCCCAAGGTGGACTTTGACCGCTTGAGCGAAATCAACCGCAGGCGCCGCTGAAAACAACGCCCCGGCAGGAGGAACAGATGAAAACCTACCAAAACCCCATCCCCCTGCCGGGGCAGTGGCCCGGCGGCATCGGCGACCCCTTTGTCCTGCGCCACAACGGGCGCTATTACTGCTACCCCTCCACCTCCGGTGAGCCCGGCGGCATCCGCGCCTGGACGTCCTTAAACCTGTGCGACTGGGAGGACTGCGGCTACATCATCAAGGATGAGCGCCTGACCAACGCCTACGCCCCGGAGTTGCTCTATGTCAACGGCGACTTCCTGCTGGTGCCCTCGCCCCGGGGGGATGGCCACTTCCTGTTTACCGGCAAAAGCCCCCTGGGCCCCTTCACCCTGGTGAAGGATGACATCGGCCTCACCATCGATGGCTCCCTTTTTTTGGATGATGACGGGGGCCTCTACTTCACCCACGCTGAATATCCCCTGATCCACGGCCACACCTTCACCCCGGAGGGCATCGCCGGTCCCGCCGTGCCCATTAAGGGCAGCGCCATGAACCATTGGACCGAGGGCTCCATGATTTTCAGGCGGCTGGGGAAGTACTACATCACCATGACCGGCAACCACCTGCTGTCCCGGGCCTACCGGGTGAACTACGCCATCAGCGACACCGGCCCGCTGGGGCCTTACAAGGTGCCCAAAAACAAAACCCTGCTGGTCAACACCGACCATGCTACGGGCAGCCTGGGGCATTCCTCCACCGTGATAGGCCCGGACTTGGACAGCTACTGGATCGCCTACCACCGCTTCCCGATTGACGAGCATGGCCGGCGCCAGGGCAGGTTCTACAACCTGGACAGGATGCTGTTCAACGGCGACAAGCTGCTGGTGTCCGGCCCCACCAACCAGCCTGCCGCCGTGCCGGAGATGCCGGCGTTCTGCGCCTGGGTGGATGAGGACAGCAGATGGGAGGCCTTCCGCTTTGAGGGTGAGGCCATCCTGGCCCGGCATGAAGCCCGGGGCGACTACACCGCTGAAATCCACGCCACCCTGGGGAATCAAGGTGAGCTGCGGTTTGGGCTTGGTGATGCTGGCTATTCCGCCTTGCGGCTGAATGGCAATGGCGCCGCGCTGTACCGCGCGCAGGGGGACAGGGAAGAGAAGATCCTTGATATCCCGCTGTTTGATGGCTTTCAGAACGATGTGCCGCACACCTTCCGCCTGGAAGTGTTTGAAGGCCGGCTGACCCTGCTGTTGGACGGCATGTACCTGGCGCGTGACGTGGAGGGCTTGCCCCTGTCCGGCTTCCTGGGAACATCCGGGGCGGCGTGGACCTCCTGCGTCGCCATCTCCCACCAGGTGCGCCAGTCCTCAGACCGGCTGCACTGGCACGCCCTGCCCGGGTCCGTGGAAGCGGCGCTTTTCCTGCCGCACCGGAGTGACACCCTTGCGCCCCGCCTGCTCCCCGGTGAGGAAAGCGCCTTTGATGTCCTGCTGCCTGAAAGCGCCTCCCTGGTATACCGGGTCAATGCTGCCGCCGCCGGCAGCTACCGCATCCAGGCGCTGGCTTCCGCGCCAGCTGGCGCCGACCTCAGGCTTGAGGCCGGGACGGAAAGCCGTATTTTCAGCCTGCCCGCGGATGCCGCCGTGCGCCGTCACACCCTGGGCAGCCTCCGCCTGGAAGCGGGTTGTTCGACCTTGAAGCTGGAAGCGCTGTCAGGGGAAACCCGCCTGCGCCAGCTGACGCTCTTTCCGGAGGTTCCCTCTGAAGGCGGGGAATGGTCCGGCCTGGCGCTTTGCCACCAGGCGCGGCGCATGGAGGGCCACGGCTTCATCAACCGCGAGGAAGGCCTGCAGATGGACCGGCCCGTCCAGGCGTTGGCCAGCTTTGGCGAGCGCTTTTTGGCCGATGCCTGGATTGAGGCGGACCTGATTTTCCGCGGGGACGGGGCGACCCAATCCGCCGGGCTCTTCCTGCGCCTGTCGGAGGACTCCTGGTTCCCCGACCAGATCCGGGAAGGGCACCGGGGCTATTATGTCGGCTTTGACATGGAAACCGCGTTCATCCAGCGCCTGGATTTTGGCGCGACAACCTTAAAAACTGTGCCCTGTATGCTTCAGGCGGAGCGCGCCTATCGCGTCAAGGCTGCCATCCGGAACGGCACAATCACCGTCTGGCTGGGTGGAGGCTTGCTCCTGAATGTCAGCGAGGATGACTTCCTGCCCTTTGGCCGGGTGGGTGCCGGTTCCTTCGGCGCCAGAATCACCGTGGCGCGCGTGGCCTATGGCAGCCTGCCGGAGTGAACGCGAGGCGGCGCTGGTTCGCTGCTTATTGGATGAATACGGCCTGAACGTCCGGGACATCCGCCCCGCCAACCGCGGCTTTTATGGGCTGACCTGGAAAGCGGTCACGGATGAGGGGGCCTTGTTTCTCAAAGCGGACCCCTGGCCGCAGCACCAGCAAGGCTTTCGCGACGGGCTTTTGGCCGTGCGTTTCCTGATGGACAAGGGCATTGGCTTTATCCCCGCGCTGCGCAGCGCGAAAGACGGCCGGCTGTCCGTGCCGCATGAGGATATGGTTTTGGCCGTGTTTGACTACCTGGACGGGGAGCACCTGGAGCACGCCAGCGTGGCACAGCAGTACGGGCGGCTGGCCCGGGTGTACCGCCTGGGCACCGCAGGCCAGTAGCCACCTGCAATACGCTTGACCCGTCCTGTGTTTACTTCAGGGGTGCTCAGGGCATGCGCGGTTTGCGACAATGACATCAAGATGGCAACAAGTATGATGAGCGCAGCCAGGCGGGAAAGGGTTTTAGCGATAGATTTCATATTGTCATCTCCTTTGGTCGTCGAGCAGTTTTTTGTGTTGTTTCGAAGCAGAGGGAGTTTGTAAAAGGGCCATCCAATCGATAGCTGTTCTCATCCTGGTGAGAATTCACACCGTGATACCAATTCAATGGCAGGAGTGCGGCATTACGGTCGGCCTTGGCTTTGATGATTGTGTCATCTCAATATATGCAAGTCGAGGATGAGAAGTGTATGAGTATCTTGCAACATCTTAGCATGATATTGACATGAAACTGGATCACCTGCATGCAGTTAATGGGAGGTAAGATTACATAAACGATATTTGCCTCAATGTTTTTGTGTTTTATGAGACTTCGATGCCCGATACAGAAATTCAGGAATTCCGCAATGGGGGATGCCAGCATATTATTGCCATCTGCTGTAGCAATCAATATGCTCAGTGTAGAAAGTTTCGTTCAAATTGAGTTTTTATGTCGTTTGCCCACCCGCGGCCACGGACACTGAGCAAAGAAATGACGCTTGATGGCTCAAGGGATAAAATACATAAAATGTGCTTGAAGAGATGTGCTTTTGTGCGGACGGACGCTTGGGTGATTTGGTACAATCCATTCAATAGCCGTAGAGAAGGTCTCACATGGAACAGATATTACAGGATATTTCGAGGAACTTGCAGGCTGGAAAGGCGAAAATTGTTAAGGAACTGGTACAAACAGCCCTTGATGAAGGCGTGAGCGTCAAGAACATCCTGGAAGAAGGTTTGCTGGACGGCATGGGCATCATCGGCGGCAAGTTCAAAAACAATGAGGTCTTTGTGCCTGAAGTGCTGGTCGCCGCCCGCGCCATGAACCAGGGCATGGAAGTTTTAAAGCCCCACCTGATGGGGGCGGACATCGAGTCCCGCGGCAAGGTTTGCATTGGCACGGTCCAGGGCGACCTGCACGACATTGGCAAAAACCTGGTGCGCATGATGATGGAAGGCCGGGGCATTGAAGTGGTTGACCTGGGCACCGATGTTCCGCCGGAACACTTTGTCGCGGCGGTGAAGGAACAAGGCTGTCAGATTATCTGCTGTTCCGCCTTGCTCACCACCACCATGAGCGTCATGCAAGCGGTGGTGAAGGCGGTGGAGGAGGCCGGCATCCGTGACCAGGTCAAAATCATGATTGGCGGCGCGCCGGTCACAGACGGCTTTCGGACACAAATCGGCGCGGACGCCTATGCGCCGGACGCGGCAAGCGCCGCGGACACCGCGGCTGAACTGCTGGATGCCATGAACGGAAAGGGATGAACGATGAAAAGAAACATGAAAGCCTGGGCGGCGGACGTCATCAAGGCCAAGGAAAAAGCCCCCCTGCCCATTTTGTCCTTTCCCAGCGTCAGCCTGCTGGGTGTGTCGGTGACCGAGCTGACCGCGGACGCGGATTTGCAGGCCAGGGGCATGAAGCTTGTGGCGGACAGGGTGCCGGCGTTGGCGGCGGTGTCCATGATGGATTTGTCCGTTGAAGCGGAGGCCTTCGGCGCGAATGTGCGCTTCCTGCCCAATGAGGTGCCCACGGTGACCGGGATCCTTGTTGAAACACCGGAGGACGCGGATGCCCTGAAGGTGCCCCAGGTGGGCGATGGGCGCACCGGAAAGTATGTCGAGGCCATCGGCAAGGCCTGTGAACTGATCACGGACCGCCCGGTGTTCGCGGGCGTGATTGGCCCGTTTTCGCTGGCAGGCCGGCTGATGGGCGTCAGCGACATCATGGTGCAATGCTATGAGGAACCCGAAGCCGTGCATGTCGTGCTGCGCAAGGCGACCGATTTCCTGTCTCGCTATATAAGGGCCTACCGGGACATCGGCGCGCATGGCGTGGTTATCGCGGAGCCGTTAGCGGGCCTGCTCTCTCCCGCTTTGGCGGGGGAGTTTTCCTCGGCGTATGTCAAGGAGCTGGTCAAGGCCGTGCAGTCGGACGAATTCCTGGTGATCTACCACAACTGCGGCAACAACACGCCGCTGATGATGGACAGCATCCTTGAAACCGGCTGTGACGGCTATCACTTTGGCGACGCGGTCGACATGGCGCTGATGGTGGGTAAAGTGCCCGCGGACCGCCTGGTCATGGGCAATGTCAGCCCCTCCGCCCAGTTCCTCTCAGGCACGCCTACCAGCATCCGCGAGGACACCCTGCGCGTGCTGGCCGCCTGCGCCCCGGGACATCCCAACTTTGTCCTGTCCTCAGGCTGTGACATCCCGCCCAAAAGCCCCTGGGACAACATTGACGCCTTCTTTGCCGCCGCGCGGGCGTATTACGGGGAGACCCTTTAACAAAGTCAAGAGCACCAGCCGTGTGAATCATCCGCTGGTTGCTTAGCTGTAGCAATATAGAATTTCCATATTGAGAAAGAGAGGGGAACCTTTCCCTCTCTTTCTCATTCATCAAAGTGCCTGCTTCTTGTCAGACGTGTGCTTCTCCAGGACATCAGCGTAATTCGGGTTGTCCCGCGGGAAGTCTTCACCCGGGGGATGGCCTTCCTCAGGCAATTCCACCCAGGAGTTGTAGTGGTGCACAGCGTAGCCGATGTCTTTCAAGTCGTATTCATCATTGACAATCTGGCGCAGTTTT
>JAAYLK010000070.1 GCA_012521895.1 Clostridiales bacterium | reverse complement strand
TGCCCGCGCTATATGGCCAAGGTGGTTAAAAACATCCGCCTGGCCCCCTCCCCCCTGTGGCTGCGCGCCCGTTTGCATGCGGCCGGCATGCGCGCCATCAATAACATTGTCGACATCACCAACTACGTGATGCTGGAAACCGGGCACCCCATGCACGCCTTTGACCTTGACCAGGTGAAGGGCAAGCACATCATCGTGCGGGAAGCCAAGACCGGCGAAAGCCTCACCACCCTGGACGGCAAGCACCACAGCCTGCAAGGCGGCGAACTGCTCATCTGCGATGAATCCGGCCCGACCGGCCTGGCGGGCATCATGGGCGGCCTGGACAGTGAAATCACGGAGAACACCCGTGAAATCCTGTTTGAGTGCGCCTCCTTTGACAGGACCTTGACCAGAATCGTGGCCCGCAGGCTGGGCATCCGCACCGAATCCAGCGGACGCTTTGAACGCGGGGTCAACCCCGCCACGGTGGACCAGGCCATGGCGCGCGCCTGCGCCTTGATTGCCCAGCTGGACGCCGGGGACGTGGTCTCCGGGAAAATTGACCTCTACCCCAACCCCATTGTTCACCAACCGCTGGTCACTTCTGTCAAAAGAATCGCGCACCGCGCGGGTGCTGACATCAGTGGGGATGAAATGCTCAACCTGCTCAAGCGCCTGGATTTCAAAGCCACACTGGAGGGCGACCGGCTGACTGTCATTCCGCCCATCCACCGCATGGACATTGAGAATGAAGAGGATGTCTGCGAGGAAGTGCTGCGCCTGGCCGGCTACGACCGCATTCCCGAGACCCAGCTGCGCGGGCAGAGCGCCGGCGGACGCGACAGCGCCTACCGCCTGGGCAAGCGCGGCCTGCAAAGAACGCTGTCCGCCTTGGGTTTTGACGAAATCATCAACTACTCCTTCATCAGCCAGAAGCAGCTGGACAGCCTGGGTTTACTAGAAGGAGATCCCCGCCTGACCCCTGTGCGCATCCGCAACCCCCTGGGCGAGGACACCGCCATCATGCGCACCACCCTGGTGCCGGACATGCTCAAGACCCTGGCCTTCAACATGAACCAGCGCAACGAAGAGGCCTTCCTGTATGAGTTTGGCACGGTGTATCAGGCTGAAAACAAAACTGACGAAGGCCTGTTTGAGGAAAACCGTTCCCTCTGCCTGGGCGCCTATGGCAAGAAAGCCAGTTTCTACCTGCTGCGGGACGCGGTGCTGACCCTGCTTACCCAAAACCGCATCGCCTATGACATCCAAACCGCCCATGAAGCCTACCACCACCCCGGGCGCGGCGCCGCCATCCTGGCAAACGGAGAAGTTATCGCCCGGGTCGGCGAGGTACACCCGGACATCATGGAACAGTTTGACCTTAGCCAGCGCGCGGTGCTGGCGGAAGTCAACCTGGAGCTGCTCCTTCAAATGGCAAAGCCCCTGGATGCCGTCACCCCCCTGCCCAAGACCCCGGCGGTCCACCGCGACCTGGCCCTGGTGCTGGACCAGAAGCAAGAACTGCTGCCGGTGATGCAGGAGATTCAAAAGGCCGGCGGTAAGTTGCTGGAGGATGTCCGCCTCTTTGACGTCTTCCAGGGCGCACAGGTGGGTGAGGGCAAGAAATCCGCCGCCTTCGCGCTGAGCCTGCGCCACCCGGAAAAGACCTTGGAGGAAGCCGAAATCAACCAGGTCATTGACAAGGTCATCAGGAAACTGACGGACCGCTTCCAGGCGCAGATTCGCAGCTAAACAGAATACAGGCCAACAAGCGCCCTCAGCGGGGCGCTTGTTGTTTTATGGTTGCACTTACAGGTTTTGAATCTCCCCCAGGAAGGATTCCGCGTTGAAGCGCTCCGGCAGGCCATAAAAATCCGCGATGGTGGCGGCGATGTCCGCAAAGGTGGCCCGGTCGCCGATGTGGCGGTGTTTTTCACTGACAGGCTGCCAGGCCAGGAGCGGGGCGTGCTCGCGCGTGTGGTCGCTGCCATGGAAGGTGGGGTCACAGCCATGGTCCGCGGTGATGATCAGCAGGTCGTCGTCCTTGAGTTTTTCAAGGATCCGGGGCAGGGCGTCGTCAAATTCCTTCAGCGCTTTGGCGTAGTTCTCCGCGTCACGGCGGTGGCCGTGGATCATGTCAAAATCCACCAGGTTCACAAACAGCAGGCCTTCAAAATCCTTGTCCAGCCAGTTGAGGGTGGACGCCAGGCAGGCCTTGTTGCCAGCGGCATGGTCTGCCTTAGTCAGCCCGCGGAGGGCGAAGATGTCCTCAATCTTGCCAACGCCAATCACTTCCTTGCCATTGGCCTTGAGCACATCCAAAATGGTGTCCCCCAGCGGTTCCAGGGAAAAATCGCGCCTGGCGGCGGTGCGCTTAAAACTGCCCTTTTTATCGCCCACAAAGGGCCTGGCGATGACGCGGCCCACCGCGTGCTCACCCTGCAGGATGTTGCGCGCGATACGGCACATTTCATACAATTCTTCGTTGGAATAAATGGCTTCATTGACGGCTATCTGGAACACCGAGTCAGCGGACGTGTACACGATGGGGAAGCCGGTTTTCAGGTGCTCTTCCCCCAGCTCATCGATGATGACCGTGCCGCTGGCCGGGTAATTGCCCAGGGTCTTGGTGCCGATGGCCTCCTCAAACTGCTTGATGACCTTCTCCGGGAAGCCGTTGGGGTAGGTCGGGAACGGCGCGTTCAGGCGCACGCCCGCCATCTCCCAGTGTCCGGTGGTGGTGTCCTTGCCCGGGGACTTTTCCCGTAACCTGCCGCTGAGGCCGACTGCCTTGTCGTTCACAGGCAGGCTTGCCTGTTCAATGGAACCCAGGCCCATCTTTTCCATGTTTGGCAGGCGCAGGCCGGTCGCCTTAACCGTGTTGCCTAGGGTGTTGGCGCCAGAATCGCCGTATTGCGCGGCGTCCGGCAGCTCGCCCGCGCCAACAGAATCCAATACAATGAGTACAACTCGTTTCATCGATTCATCCTCCTGAAGGATTATACACACAAAACCCGCTTTGCTGGCTGTTATTCACCGGTAATCCATGTATAATCCCCTTGAGGTGATTTGATGGAATTGATGGCTGCTGCAGCCTTTGGCCTGGAAGGTTTGGTCAAACAGGAATTGCAGGACCTGGGGTTTATGGCAAAGGCGGAACAGGGCGGCGCGCGCTTTGAAACGGATTATGAAGGCGCTTTTACCGCCAACCTCTGGCTGGCCTGCGCTGACAGGGTGCTGATTATCATCGGAGAGCAGAAGGTGACCTCCTTTGAGGAATTGTTCAACTTTGTCACTTCCCTGCCCTGGGAACACTACCTGCCCAGGGACGCCCGATTTCCCGTCAGCGGCAACTGCGTGCGCAGCCAATTGATGAGCGTCAGCGACTGCCAGAGCATCACCAAGAAGGCCATCGTGGAGCGCCTGTCGCGCAAGTACAAGGTGAAGTGGTTTGAAGAAAGCGGCAGCACCTACCCCATCACCATCGCCATCCACAAGGATTTGGCCCGGGTCACCCTGGACACCTCCGGCAACGCCCTCAACAAGCGCGGCTACCGCACCTGGGTAGGCGAAGCGCCCATCCGCGAGACGCTGGCGGCCGCCATGGTGCGCCTGTCCCCCTGGCAGGCGGACCAGCCCTTTTATGACCCCTGCTGCGGCACAGGCACCCTGTTGATTGAAGCAGCCTACCTGGCAATGAACCGCGCGCCGGGGCTGACGCGGGAGTTTGCGATGGAAAGCTGGGCCACTGTGGACAGCAGGGTACTCCAGCAAATCCGGAAAGAAGCCAAGGCGCGCTGTATGAAGGACGCGCCCATCAACATTGTAGGCAGCGACATCGACCCGGAAGCCATTAAACTGTGCGAAAAGCACATCAACCAGGCCGGCTTGCAGGGCAAGATTACCGTCAGAACAAAAGATTTCCGCGATGTCTGCCTTCAGGATGGGAACATCTGCTTTGTCACCAATCCGCCTTATGGCGAACGCCTGGGCGATCAAAAGAAGGCAGCCCTGGTGGCCAAATCCCTGGGCGTGCTGCTGGACAGGCACCCGGGTTCCTCCCTGTCTGTCATTACCCCGGATGCCCGCTTTGAAGCCCAGGTTAAAAGACAAGCAAAAACCCGCCGCAGGCTATACAACGGCAGGCTTGAATGTGAGTTTTTGACTTTTCCTACATTGAATCAATAAGTGATTCGTCCTCCGCGAAGTCCGGGTCCGCCTCCGGCATCTTGTCACACACCATCAAAAGGGCATCTTCCTGGTTGTCCTCATAATACTTGGGACGGACAGATACCTTGAAAAAGCCCAGAGATTGATACAAGGCGATGGCGGCGGCATTGCTGACGCGCACTTCCAGCGTCATGTAACTCACTCCCAGGTTGGCGGCATACTGCATCAAGCCGTCCATC
The DNA here is from genome assembly GCA_012521895.1 of Clostridiales bacterium. Taxonomy (GTDB): domain Bacteria; phylum Bacillota; class Clostridia; order Christensenellales; family Aristaeellaceae; genus UBA6115. The sequence goes on along the minus strand of JAAYLK010000070.1, from coordinate 22,347 downwards.
AGCGCGCGCCCGATGCCCTGGCCGCGTTGTGCTTCATCAACCACCACATTGGTGATGTGGCCTTCATCCAGGATGATGTGCGCGCCCGCGAAGCCGATGATTTTACCGTCTTTTCTGGCGACCAGGTAGCGGGCCACGGGGTTTTGGGTCATCTCATATTCAAAGTCCGCTTTTTTCCAGGGGCGGGCAAAGCTGGCTTCTTCCAGCGCGGCTACCGCATCCACATCAAGGATGGTCATCCGGGTGAGTTCAGCGCGCATCGCTTTGCTCCATGCGCTGGCGTTCCGCCTGCGGCGCGCGCAGGTAGAGTGGCATCAATTGCTCAGGTTGCACTGCGTCATCAGCTTTATCCATCGCCAGCTCCAAAGCGAAGGCCGCACCGGGCTGCAGAAGGGAGGGGCCGGCAAAGACTGCCTTCTCTCCCAAAGCTGCGATGATTTTCTCCTTCAATATCGGCACGCCATCCCCCAGAAACATGGGGGTTTCTTTATACTTAGCAAGCTGCTGCAGATATGCGTCCAGCTTCAAGGCACAGTCATCCATCACGCGCTTTCCATTGAGGAAGGTCGCGCCATACACCTGCCCCGCCCGCGCGTCACGGATGGGACAGACCAAAGTATCTTTTATAAAAATGGCTTTTGCCATGGCTTCCAGCGCGTTCACCGGCATGCAGGAAATGCCAAGCCCCCGCGCCAAGCCCTGGGCCACCGCCACGCCGATGCGCACGCCGGTAAAGGAGCCAGGGCCGATGACCGCCGCGATGTGCGTCAAGTCTTTACGCTCGCAGCCGGATTTTTGCAGGGCGTCCTCCACCATGGGCATCAGGTTGATGGAATGGGTCAGCTTGTTGATGACGCGCGCCTCATACAGCAGCACGCCCTCCCGCATGACCGCGACAGAGCAGACGGGGCCGGAGGTGTCCAGCGCCAGGATGGTCATGGTCTGCCTCCCTTGAGGGCGTTCATATCAAGCGGCCGGAAAGCGCCGTTAGATTGAAAATCAAGCTCCCTTTCATGTTCACCCGCCACACGGATGGTCAGCAAGAGGTGTGTTTCCGGAACCAGGTCTCTCGCCCGCTCCGACCATTCAATCAGGGTGATGCTGTCACCGCCGATGAACTCATCAAGGCCTGCCAAAACCAGCTCTTCGGGGTCCTCGATGCGGTACCAGTCAAAATGGTGCAGGGGCCCCTTTGACGTCTCATAGAGGTTCATCAGGGTAAAGGTGGGGCTGGTCACGGGGCCCGGGAAACCCAGTTCCCGGATGATGCCCCGCGCCAGCTCGCTCTAGCCGGCGCCCAGGCCGCCATCCAGCAAGACGACATCACCGGATTGCAGCTGCCTGGCCAAGCGGGCGCCAATGCTTCTGGTTTCTTCAGCGGACTTCGACTTGAGCATCCTTTTTGTGTTTGACCTCTTTCATGAAGGTGGACAGGCGCTTGTACAGCACAAACACCAGCAGGCTGTTGAGCAGCCCCTTGATCAGGTTAAAGGGCGCAATGGCGCCAAACAGGTAGCCGTTCAGGGTCATCCCCATGCCCGACAGCGCTTGTTCAAAGCCATTGGGGAAGAAGGTGGGCAGGAGGATGAAGCGGTTGGCCAGGATGCCTGCAAACACCATCAGCAGGATGCCAATGCCCATGCCGATGACAGCGGATTTGCGGGTCCTGTTTTTCTTGTACAGCAAGGCCGGCGGCAGCAGGAAGCTCAAGCCCACGATGATGTTGGCCACCTCGCCCACCCCCAGGGTGGTGCCGCCGATGATGTGTGCGATGTTTGTGACCAGCAACGCCACAAACATCATCAAAGGGCCGACGGACAAGCCCAGCAGCAGCAGAGGTGTGAAGGAAAAATCCAGTTTCAGCCAGGGCGCGAAGAAGGCCAGGGGAATCTCGGGAAAGTAGCTCAAGATGATGGCAAGGGCGGTCATCAAGGCGGAGAAGGTCAGTTCGGCGGTGTTGTTGCGTGTCCTTTGCATGTCAAAGTCCCCCTTTAAAATGATTCGCCCCAAGCAAAGGTTTGGGACGAACAATGGGCACAATGGCCCGCCTTCTCTCATCCAGACTATACTGTCGGCCATGGAATTGCACCATGTCAGCCATATGGCTCGCGGGCTTTACCGCCGGTGGGGATTTTCACCCCGCCCCGAAGACGCTTGGTTTGAAATTATCATCAATATAGCACCAGGGTTTTGCCCCGTCAAGTCAGACCAGGCGGACAGGCCCCAGGTTGCGCACATCCAACTGATGGCAGCAGCCTTCCCCAAACACCGCTTCCATGGCGCCGGTAAAGGCTTGCAAGCGCTCATGGGGCACAAAGTTGAGCGTGGTGCCCGCGAAGCCGCCCCCGTGGACGCGGCAAGCGCCCCAGCCCTTGAGCACATCCTTGGCCAGCGCCAAGGCCAGGCTCATGGGCTGGTGGTTGACATTGATATGGATGTTTTGCAGCTGGGTTTCAGACGACAGCCCGGAATCGTTGATGGCATCAAAGAAGCGCTTGAGATCGTTCTCCTCCAGTGCCTTCGCCGCTTCCTTCACGCGCTGGTTCTCTTGGTAGAAATGGAAGGCACGCAGCACCGCCCGGTCCCCGGCGGCCTGGCGGATGCCGGGAATGGCTTTCAGGAACTGGTCATAGGGCACATCCCGCAGCAGGACGCCGCCGGCAAGCCTGGCAGCGGCCTTCATCTCATGGGGAATGGCGCTGTAAGCCTCCGTCAGATCATCATGGCTGCTGCGGGTGTTGACAATGACCATGTCATAGCCCGCCTTGGCAAAGGACACATGGAGGTTTTCAACCACCGGTGTTTTTGGACCAAAGTCTATTTTTACCATGCCGCCATGGGAGGAAGCCATCTGGTCCATCAGGCCGCTGGGCTTCATGAAGAAGGCGTTTTCAGCGTACTGGCTGATTTGCGCGCGGGTGGTGGCGTCGATGGCAGTGCCATTGTACAGGGCGTCAAAGATGAAGCAGACCAGCACCTCAAAAGCGGCGGAGGAAGACAGGCCGGAACCTGAGAGCACCTGGGAATTCATCACGGCGTCAAAGCCGCCGATTTTGTAGCCCCGCTCCTTCATGTCAGCCGCTACGCCTTTGATCAGGGACGCGGAAGTGCCCGCCAGCGCCTTGTCCGGCATAAGGGAGTCAAGGGAGAGGGACAGCTTGTCATAGCCTTCACTGGACAGGTTGACAACCAGATCCTCCCGCGGGGTGACCACCGCCACCGTGTCCAGGTTGACCGCGGCTGCCAACACCAGGCCATTGTTGTGGTCGGTGTGGTTGCCGATGATTTCTGCACGCCCCGGCGCGCTGAGCACGAGGGGCGCCTGAGTGCTCTGATACATCGCCTGGTGCCGTTTGATGAGGCCGGCCACGCGTTCCAACTGTGAACCGGGGTCTGCGTAGACCTGTTCAAACACCTTCCTGGTATCCGCCTGTTCCAATTGCTTCAATGCCAAATCATAGCCCATCATTCCATCATCTCCGCGTCAGCAAATTTTGCCAGATGTCCAAAAACTCTTGCGCTCCAAGATTTTCCAACTCCTGTTTGAAGGTGTCAAACTGCTCCCTGCCGGTGTCCCACTCGCCCAAGACAAAGCGGGCGATGGACTCATCCACGTACCTCCCCAGCTGGTTTTGCAAGGGCAAAATAAGTTCAACCTGCTCCCGGGTCAGGGGGATGTCAGGATAAGGCAAGACCGAACGCTCCGCCACAGCGCGGGTTTGCTCAGTCAGGCTGCGCACCACCGGGTCGTGGTAGTTCATCTGGTATTCATCGCTGGCGATGCCAGGCATGGAATAATCAGAGGAGATGATGGCGCGGGAAAAATAGCTGGTATCCCCCGCTTCACTCAGCAACCGCCAGCTGCCATCGCCGTCCACAACATAGTCTGTTCCCTCCTGTCCGATGGAAGCCAGCACCGAGCCTTCCAGGCTGTACAGGTAATCCACCCATTTGAGCATGGCGGGCACATCACGGCAGGCGGTGGTCAGGGCAAAGGCGCCGTAGTGCACGGGGCCGGACACCATGCGGTACACTGATTTGCCTTCATATTCCAAAGGCAGCAGGGCCTGGTACTGGCTGGTCCACTCCACCGGCACCACCCCGGTGGGCAGGGGCGAAAAGAAGGCGCCAAATTTGTTGATGCCCTTGGCGTCGGTCACCCGGCGCAGGGTGTCAATGGTGGAGAAGCCGGACTTGTCCAGCAGGCCGTCCTTGTACATTCCCGCCAGCCAGGTGACGAAGGCCTCAAAATTTTCATGAAAGGGCAGAAACTGAACCTGACCCGCGACCAGATAGACATTGAAGTCATTGGCCGCCATGCCGAAGGCATGGGCCAGGTATTTCAGGTCATAAGGACCAATGAAGCTCAGCGGCACCTCGTCCTTGCGTCCGTTCCGGTTGGGGTCATCCTTCAAAAAGGCGGAGAGCACCGCTTCCAGCTCTTTAGCGTTGGCAGGCATTTCCAGGCGCAGCGTGGCGAGCCAGTCCTTGTTGATCCACAGGATGTTCTGCCCCGGGCTTTGCGCGATGAAGGGCAGGGCGGGGATGATGCCGCTTTGCAGGGTGATGGCGGAACGGATGGACGGGTCCTGCGCCATCAGCGCGGACAAGTTGGGCATGTGCTCATCCAGCAGGGGGGCCAGGTCAATCAGCACCCCGCGGTCATACAGCTCCTGCGCCAAAACAGGGTCCAGCCTGGCTTTGAGCAGCGCTTCGGGCAGGTCCTCCTGATCCTTTTGCAGGGCATTGACCGCGGCCAGGTAGGCGGTCAGCTCGCCGTATTGATGGTATTCAAAACGGATGCCCGTTCTTTGCTCCATGCGTTCAAAGAAACGGTTCTCCGACCACAGGCGGTTGTTGTCCTGGAGTTCAAAGCCCATCAGCCGGACAGCCTGGCCTTCCTGGGCAAAGGCACTGCCGGCAATAGAAAACAGCATGATAAATGACAAGAGAAACGTGAGGCTTTTTCGCAAGGGATTCCCTCCAATTGGTTTGCTTGGTTGATTATAGCAGATTGAAGTGTTCAAGCAACATTTTCAGCAGCCACAGCAAGGCCAGGTGCCCGGGGTAGGCCAGGTAGCTGAACCACTTGGGCAGCTTCAAGCCACTTTTTGTATGAATCAGCATCAAGGGCAGCGCCAGGATGGCCAGGGACTGCACCCGGAAAAGGCTCAGCAGTTCCCCCACGCCGCGGTTGATTTCCAGCACGGGACCGGAGGTCATGAACTGTACAAAGCCGCGCGGCAATACCCCGCCGCCCGCGCCCCAGTACAGGCAAAAGGCGGTCATCAGGGTTGCCAGGCCGCCGGCGGAATTGCGCGCCAGGTGCATCAGGATGATCAGCAGCACGCCGCGCCAGCCGTAGTCCATCTGGAAGGACGCGCTTATAATGAGGCAGAGGATGGGCGCCCAGATGTGGCTGTAATACCACTTTTTCTGCATGCCGATGATGGCGAGCAAGCCCAGCAGCAGGGTGGCCATGACGGAGAACTGGGTGATGGAATGGTTCAACGCCCACATGTAAAAGGGCTGGGAGACAAATGCCATGATGAGCATGCGCAGCACATACTTCTTCCAGTCCCTTGTCCTTTGCGCGCCCAGCACAATGCCCCAGCAGAACAAGGGCATGGCAATCCGCCCAATCAGGCGTAAAAACAGCACGCCCGGAAAGAAGATGACGCCCACATGGTCGATGATCATCGTAATGATGGCGACCAATTTAATCAGGGACTGGTCCTGGTTGGGCAGCCTGGTTTTTACTGCAAATTCTGACATACAAACACCTCAAAAGCAGTATACGGTCCAGCCGGCATGGACGCAAGCAAAACAACGCGGCACCCTTCCTTCATCAGCAAATGATTGAAGGAAACCTTGCTTCATGTTAGGATGTTTGCTAGGAAGGATGGCCGGATGGAAGCAAGGATTATCCCCGCGCTTGACAGCGCCGCGCTGGCCGCGCGCACCATTTTGGAGAGCAACGGTGAAACCTACAGGGCGGAAGAAACCGCCCTGCGCATGTGCATTGCCTTTGGCCTGAAAGACCCGCAGATCATGGCCTTCCCCACCGGGTATGTGCTGTCCGCCATCATCGACACCCAGCGGGAAACCAGGGTTTACCGCATCCAGGAGCGCGGCATCCGCCTAGACCGCATCGACGCTGTCAACAGCATCTCCAGAAAAGCGGTCAAAGGCCAGATTGGCCCGGAAGCAGCCTATGAGGAGCTGAAAGCCTTGCGGGGTTTGCCTGCCTTGAACTGGTGGCGCGCGGGGCTCTATTATGCCCTGGCTGCCGCCTTTTTCACCGTGATGTTTGGCGGGGGCTTTACGGAGTTTTTCATGAGTTTCCTGATTGGCTTCCTGGTGCAGACCCTGCAGATTCCCCTGTCGCTGCGACAGGTGCCCGTCCAGCTGCGCTCCTTCTTTCTAGGCTTTATCGCGGCCCTGGCAGCTGTCTTGCTGCAGGAGCTGATTCCCGCCAGGCAGGAGCCCCTCATCACCGGGGTCATCATGCCCCTGCTGCCCGGCCTTGCCCTGACAAACGCGGTGCGCGACACCATCCGCGGCGACCTGATTTCCGGCCTGGGCCGCGGCGCTGAAGCGCTGATTTCCGCGGTGATGCTGTCAGCCGGCGTCGCGATTGCCTTGCTGCTTCGAGGTGCCTTATGGACAGCTTGATACAAGCCCTGGCCTGCATGGCGGCCGCCACCTGCTTTGGCCTGCTGCTGCGCCAGCCCAAGAACACTTTGTTCTTCTCAGCCATCATCGGCTTTTTGGGGTATGCTGTCTTTCAACTGGCGGGGGAAGACCTGTTGGCCTTTTTCCTCACCGGCCTTGTGGTCGGCATCCTGAGCGAGCTGGCAGCCCGCGCGGTGGAGCGCACGGCCACCCTCTTCCTCATCAGTTCCATCATCCCCACTGTTCCCGGCCTTGGCCTGTACCGCACCATGATGGCCCTGTCTGAAAACAACCTGGAGCTGGCCACCAAAATTGGTTTTGAAACGCTGGCCGGCATCGGCGCCATTGCCCTGGCCTTGACGGTTGCCGCGGTTTTCTTCAGCACCATCCATGTCAGAGCCAGAAAAACCCCCTTATGAAGGAGTATGTATGCACATTTTAGTCACCAATGATGACGGCATTTACGCGCCGGGCATCCTGACCCTGGCCAGAACCGCGGTCAATGCCGGCCACAGCGTGGTCGTCGCGGCGCCTGCCACCCAGCAAAGCGCGACAGGGCACCGCTTGACCATCAATGAATCCCTGATGGTGAGCCAACGGGACATCGACCCCAATTTTGCGGCCTATGCCATTGGCGGCACGCCGGTGGACTGCGTGCGCATCGGGCGCAAACTGACCGAGCAGCCCTTTGATTTTTGCCTGTCGGGCATCAATGACGGGGTCAACGTGGGCACGGACCTGTATTATTCAGGCACCGCCGCCGCCGCGCGGGAGGCCGCCATGCTCTACCTGCCCAGCATGGCCGTCAGCATCGAGACCAAGGCCACCGAGGACATGCGCGTGAAGCTGGCGGAGAACGCCTTGATGATTATGGAGTACATCATCAAGCGCCCCATGCCCAGGCTGACCTTTTGCAACCTCAACGCCCCGGCCATCCCACCGGACCAGGTCAAGCCCGTCAAAATCACCCCCATCAGCGACAGCTACTGGCTGGATGAGTATGTTGAGCGCATCAACCCCCGCGGGCAGCGCTACTACTGGCTGGAAGACGGCGTGATGAAGGAAGCGCCGGAAGCGGGCACCGATGTGGAAATGATTCACAAAGGCCACATGACCGTCAGCTTTGTGGGCGGTTTCATCAACAACAACAGCCTCTACTACCCCAAGTTGGAGCAGCTGCTTGGAGACTGATTTGATCATCATCGGCGGCGGCGCGGCCGGCATGGCGGCAGCCCTGTTCGCAAAGCGCGCGGGCGCCAGGGTGCTGCTGCTGGAGCACAACGAAAAGCTGGGCAAGAAAATCTATATCACCGGCAAGGGCCGCTGCAACGTGACCAACCTGTGCGGCCAGGAGGAGTTTTTGTCGCAGGTGCCGCGCAACCCACGCTTTCTGTTCGCGGCGCTCTCCTTTTTGTCACCGGAGAAATTAAGGGAACTACTGCACAGCCTGGGCTGCCCCACGGTGGTTGAGCGCGGCCAGCGCGTGTTCCCGGTCAGCCAGAAGGCCAGCGATGTCACCAAGGCATTGGCGTCGGAATTATCAAATGATGACATCCGGTTTCACGCCAGGGTGACCGCCTTGCTGATTGAAGACGGAAAAATTCTCGGCGTGAAGTTGGAAAGCGGGCAGGAGCTGCTGGCGGATGCCGTCATCCTGGCGACCGGCGGCCTGTCTTACCCTGTCACCGGGTCCACCGGCATGGGGCATGCAATGCTTGCGGACTGCGGGCATGCCATCACCCCGCTGTCCCCCTCGTTGACCGGTTTTGACACCAGGGATGAGTGGGCGAAGGACCTGCAGGGCTTGACGCTGAAAAACATCGCGCTGCACGCCGCCTGGGGCAGGAAAAGCAAGTATTCAGAACAGGGTGAGTTGCTGTTCACCCATTTTGGGGTGTCAGGCCCGCTGACGCTGAGCCTGAGCAGCCACCTGGCCGGCAGCGATGTGAAGGAAGCCAGGGTCTGGCTGGACTTGAAGCCCGCCCTCACCCAGGAGACCCTGCACAATAGGCTGCAGGAAGACATCCGCCAGAACGGCAAGAAGGCCTTGTCAAGCCTGCTGCCGTCCTATATGCCCGCCAGCCTGGCCGCGGTTTTTCCGCAGGTTATACCATTGGACGCCCAGAAGCCCTTGCACCAGATGACCGGTGCCGAGCGCGCCGCCATGGTGGAGGGCTTGAAGCACCTGCCCTTGAACCTGCTGGCCCACCGCTCCTTCAAGGAGGCCGTGGTCACCCGCGGCGGGGTGGATGTGCGTCAAGTGAACCCCTCCACCATGGAATCAAAACTGGTGAAGGGCTTATTTATCGCCGGCGAGCTGTTGGACGTGGACGCGATGACCGGTGGCTTCAACCTGCAGATTGCCTTTTCCACCGGCGCCCTGGCCGGGCACAGCGCCGCGACAAACAAAACATAAAACGGAGTTCAATGTGCATTATATCCTCATGGACCTGGAATGGAACCAACCCCTCTCCCACTTAAGCGCCCAGTACAGGAAGTACGGCAAGCTGCTGATGTTTGACATCATCCAGATTGGCGCAGTCAAGCTGGACGAGAACCGCCGCATGGTCGGCTCCTTCAACCGCTTCATCCAGCCGGGCTTGTACAAGAAGCTGCACCCGCGCATCACCCGCATCACCGGCATCAGCCAGGATGATTTGTATGGCGCGGTCTCCTTTACAGAGGCCTTCGCGCGCTTTAAGGACTGGTGCGGGGAGGAATTCACGCTGATCACCTGGGGCAGCGACGACATCTCTGTCTTTCAGCAGAACTTGACTTACTACTTGGACCAGCTGGAGGACATGCCGCCCATGTATGACCTGCAGCGCCTGTTTGGCGCGCAGGTGGGCAACGGCAAGAATCGGGCTGGCTTAGCCTTGGCGATGAAGCACTTTGGCATTAGCACAAGCCCCGAACATCCCCTGCATTCCGCGGTGGATGACGCCTACTACACCGCCCTGGTCTTCCAGAAAATGCCGGATTTTTCGTCGGTCCTGGAGCACAAGCAGGCCGTGCGTGAGCTGGTGCCGGCCAAGAACAGGAAAGGCGAAAAGGCGGATGACCTGGCCTTCTCAAGCCTGGCGCAGGCCGTCTTAAGCCGCGCGGCAAACGAGCCCAATTGCCCATCCTGCGGGAAGCGCATGAAGATTCCGGAAGGCTTTGTGCCCATGAGCGATTACTTGCACCGCGCCTTGGCGGACTGCCCGGAACATGGCCTGGTCCTGGTGGACCTGACGCTGACCAAGAATAAAAACGGTGAAACGCGCGTGCAGCGCCGCGCTTCGCTGTCTGACCAGCAAAACCCGGCCTATGTCAGAACCAAGCACCTGCAATGGGCCAACAAGGTGGCGGCCCTTGCCCAACAGGAGGTCAGCTGATGATTATCACCCTCAACAAAGTCACCAAAACCTATGACAAGCCTAAGCCCCTCAAGGACATTGTATATGAGCTTGCGCCGGAAATGGCCGACCAGGTGCTGGCCTGTTTCCACAACAGCGAAGTGCTGGAGCTGGGCAGCATTGTGGACTTTGACGCAACCTTGGTGCCCATCACCTACCAGGATGAGGAAGGCAAGCGCATCTTTGAGCGCTGCCTGCGCTTTGTGCTGATCATGGCCGCACGGGAACTGTACCCGGACTACAAGCTGCGCTTTGAGCATTCCCTTGGCCAGGGCGTTTATATCGAGATGGAAGACCTGCGCCTGAACCCCTCCAGCGTTTCTTCCCTGGAAGGGATGATGTGGGACATCATCCACCAGGACCTGCCCTTCATCGGCTCCTGCTGGACCCGGGAAGGCGCCATTGAGTATTTCAAGTCCATCAACGAAGACGACAAGGCCAACCTGCTGTCCTACCGGCCCTACGACTTTTTCAACATCTACACCTGCGGCGAAGTCTCCGAGTATTTTTATGGCGCCATGCTGCCCTCCACCGGCATGCTCAAGGCCTTCCGCCTGCACGCGCGCGCGCCTGGCTTTGTGATGCTGATGCCGGACAAGGACAAGCCTGACCAGGTCTCTGAATACATCAGCCTGCCCAAGCACATGGCGGTGTTCGCCCAGTCCAACTACTGGTGCAAGGTGCTCAACTGCTCCACCGCGGCGGAATTGAACAACCTGATTTCAAAAAATAAACTGCGGGATTTTATCCGTGTCAACGAAGCCTTTCACTCAAAGACTTTCTCTGAAATCGCCGATGACATCACCAACCGCGGCGCCAGGGCGGTGTTCATCGCCGGCCCCTCCTCCAGCGGCAAGACCACCTTCGCCAACCGCCTGTCCATTCACCTGCGCGTGCGCGGGCTGGACCCGCAAATCCTGTCCATGGACGATTTTTACCGCAACCGAGATGAATTGCCCCTGGAAAGCAACGGAATGCCGGACCTGGAAGCCTTGAGCGCCCTGGACGTGCCTTTCCTGAGGGAATGCATCAACAGCCTGCTCTCCGGCCAGGAGACCGCGATGCCACGCTTTGACTTTGGCACCCAGCGCAGAAGCCCGGACAGCGTGATGATGAAAATCGGCCCCAACAGCCCCCTCATCATTGAAGGCATCCACGGCCTGAACCCGCAGCTGCACGAGCTGATTGACCCCAAGCTGATTTGCAGGATTTACATCAGCCAGTTGACCACCATCAACCTGGACCGCTATAACCGCATCCGGACCACGGACGCCAGGCTGCTGCGCCGCATCGTGCGGGACTACCAATTCCGCTCCACACCGCCCATCAGGACGCTGGAGATGTGGGACAGCGTGCGAAAAGGCGAGGAAAAATGGATCTTCCCCTACCAGGAGAACGCGGACATCGTGTTCAACTCCGCCTTGCACTATGAGCTGCCGGTGCTTAAAACCATGGCCTATGAGATGCTCTTCCAGATTCCGCAGGACAACCCGCATTTCATCAAGGTCAACCGCATCCTCAAAATCCTCAATTACCTGTTGCCCGCGGACCCGGCGGTGTTCAATGAAATACCGCCGCTGAGCATCCTGAGGGAGTTCATCGGCGGCAATACCTTGTATATGGGTGACTGATTACGTATTAAACATTCCTGGTGCGTACGGTGGTGATGTCCCCGTTTTCTGACAGGGCGTTCACCATGTCCGAAAAATGCAGGCCGCTGGGCAGGTGCAGGGTGTAGAGGTTGGTGTACATGTGCTCCTCAGGGCGCAGGTTTTCCGGCTGCTGCTCGATGTGAAAGTCGATGTCCAGCACCTTGATTTTGTTTTGCTGCAGGTATTGGTTGATATAGGGCAAGGTGGACGCGCGGTTCACAAAGCGGATTTCCACCCGCTTGATGGTGTTCACGCGAATGACCCGCTGCAGCGCCACCAGCACGATCATAATCAGGAAGCTGATGAACAGCGCCAGGTAGTAATAGCCAAAGCCCACCATCAGCCCCAGGCAGGCAACGTTCCACAGGCTGGCGGCGGTGGTGAGGCCGGAGATTTTCTTCTGGGCGATGAAGATGGTGCCCGCGCCCAGAAAACCGATGCCGCTGATAACCTGGGCGGACAGGCGGCCCATGGAGATGGACACCGCGCCGCCGGCCTGCGCCGCGATGGATTGGGTCAGCAAGCCCTCCAGCAAGGCGGCGATGGCGGCCCCCAGGCATACCAGGCCGTGGGTGCGCATGCCGGCCGGACGGTTCTTGTACTCACGCTCAATGCCTATCATCACGCCAATGGCGATGGCCGCCACCACACGGATGAGCACCTCCTGCCAGACCATTGGTTTTGCAGTTACAAAAAAATCCAACTTGGTTCACCTTCCATCAGCGACAGTTGCCCATCGACTTTACATAATTTTTACATTGCCCATCATAGCACAGCGCAAGCCCGCGCACAAGATTTCCCAAACCAGTAGGAAACAAGTTCATATCATGATAAAATTGCGCGCAAGAGGTGGCAGAATGAACGCATGGCTTGTGGTCAACGCATTTTTACAGACAAGCTCCTTCCAGAGGATGGAGGCTGTGTTTCATGAAGCGGCAAGGGAAACCGGCGTCAGGCTGACCACTGTCAGCAACGCGGAATTTCTGTCGGATCGCAGCCTCGCGCAGCCCCCTGAAAAGGCCCTGTTTTTTGACAAGGACCTGCGCCTGGCCAGGCGGATGGAGCTGGCGGGCATGCGCTTATACAACAGCGAACAGGCCATCACCAACTGCGATGACAAGACCTTGACCACGCTGTTATTAAGTCAAGCCGGCCTGCCCCAGCCGGACACCCTCCTGTGCCCCATGACCTACCCGGCCATCGGCTACCCCGCCCTTGATTTTCTGGATGAGGTGGCATCCCGCTTGGGTTTTCCAATGGTCGTGAAGGAAGGCAAGGGTTCCTTTGGCAAGCAGGTCTACCTGGTCCATTCCATGGAGGAGCTGAAGCACACGGTATCAGCCCACGCGGGCAGCGAGCTGCTGTTTCAGCGCTTTATCAAGGAAACAGCGGGGCAGGACATCCGTTTGTTTGTGGTGGGCAGCCAGGTGGTCGCCTCCATCAAGCGCGTCAACCACGCCGGTGATTTCAGGGCCAACCTGGAAAATGGCTCCACCGCCCATCCATACCAGGCAAGCAAAGAGGAGGAAGCCCTGGCTTTGGCCGCCAGCCGCGTCTGCGGCACTGATTATGCGGGGGTGGACATCCTGCAGAGCAAGAACGGCCCCCTGGTGTGCGAAGTCAACTCCAACGCCCATTTCCTGGGCTTGATGGCGGTGACCGGCGTGAACCCCGCCCTGTCCATCCTGCGCTTGATGAAGGAGGGCGATGATGAACATCTGGCTGGTGTATGAAGGCGCCAATGTCGCGCGCAACCAGTTTTTTATCAATCAATGGCAGCTTGCCTCGCATAAATACGCTGTAAAAATTGAAACAGTGCTGCTTGAAGACCTGGTGTTTGGCATCAGGGATGGACAGCCTTCGGTCCACCACCTAAATCAACTCCCCCTGCCTGATGCTGTGGTGATGCGCTTGAACAATCCCCTGCTCAGCCACCAGTTTGAGTTGATGGGCATCCCGGTGTTCAACAACGCCCGGGTTTCAGAAATCTGCAATGACAAGCGCCGCACCCACCAGCTGGTCAGCCCTTTCGCGAATGCCATCGACACCGTGTTTTTGCGCGGGGATGAGACCGCCTCCCCCCTGCCCTATCCAGTGGTCATCAAAGGCGCCAACAGCTGCGGCGGGCGCGCGGTGTACAAGGCAGTCAACGACCAGGAATTTGTACGGGCGATGAAGCAACTGCAGGGACAGGACGCCCTGGTGCAGGCGATGAGCGACACGCCCGGGCGGGATGTGCGCGCCTATGTGCTGGGCAAGGAGATCATCGCGGTGATGATGCGTGTATCAGATACCGACTTTCGCAGCAACCTGGGCCAGGGCGGGGACGCGGTGCCTTACCAGTTGACCCAAAAAGATGAACAAACCGTAAAAAATATCATTCAGCTGTTTGACTTTGGCCTGGTGGGCATAGACTTCATCATGCACAAGGGTCAGCTTTTGTTCAATGAAATCGAGGATGCCGTGGGCACGCGGATGCTGTTTGCCAACGGGCATGAGGACATCGTGGACAGGTACCTGCGCTTCATCCTTAACAAATTGGAAAAGAATTAATCAATGTTTTCAAAGGGGTTCAGGGCTTCAACTTGATAATGAGCCCCTGCTGTATTATACTGTTCATGAATTTTCGGAGGGTGGATGGATGGAGCTGGACCTGCATGGCAAGAACCTCTACCAGGCAAGGATGGCGGTTGCCTCCGCCCTCATGCGGGCCACTGCCGCTGACTACCGCCTGGTCATCATCCATGGCTACCGCCAGGGCAATGCCATCAGCCAGATGCTCAAGGATGAGTTCTACAAGCATCCCCGCGTCATCAGGACGGAAGCCTCCCACAACCCCGGTCAGACGATTTTTGTGCTCAGGGAATACTGAGTCTTGTCAGAAAGGACACCCATGACCCAACGTTCCGGCAGACCCACACAACGGCGCAGCATGCGCCGTGAATCCCGCCTGGGCTTGCTCCTGTTTTGTGTTTTGCTCATCGCCTTGTTGGTCATCATCGCGCCCAAGGAAATCACCCAGAGGGCATTGAATGTGACAACAGACGCGAACGCGGCAGCAGGCCTTGGCTCCGGTCTGCGCATCACGGAGCTGATGGCGGACAACGCCTCCGCCTTCCCGGATGAAAACGGCAATTTCTCCGACTGGATGGAGCTGGCCAACCTCACCCAGGAGCCCATCAGCCTAAACGGCCTGACCCTGTCCAACCGGCCCGACAGGGCGCGCTTCATTTTCCCCGACATCACCCTGCAGCCGGATGAGCGCATTGTGGTGTACGCCGACAACACCAACCAGAATGAAGCCGGGAAACCCCTGCACGCGAAGTTTAAAATCTCCAGCATCACCGCCAGCATCTACCTGTTTGACAGCAATGGCTATGTGCTGGACAAGGTGGAAAACACCCCCACCCTCAACGCCAACGAATCCTATGCCCTGCAAGAGGACGGGCAGTTCGCGCGCACCGATATGTTCACGCCGGGCTATCCCAACACCCTGGAAGGCCACAACGCCTACATGAACAACTACCTCATCGCCTCGGGCGATCTGGTGATCAACGAAGTGATTCCCGCGCCGCGCAGCGGATTGCGTGATGAGGACGATGAGCTTTCTGACATGATCGAGCTGAAAATCAACACCGACAAAGCCATCAACCTCAATGTCTACGCGCTGTCTGACAACGACCAGCGCCCGGCCAAATGGATCATACCGGATGGGGCGGTCATCGCGCCACGGGGTTACTTCCTGGTGTTTGCCTCCGGCAAGAACCGTGACAACCCGGGCGGCTACCCGCACACCAATTTTTCACTGTCCGGCGAAGGCGAAACAGTCACCCTGTCCACCCGCCAGGGACAGTTGATCGACCGCGTCACCTACCCCAACATGCCCGCGGACCACAGCTACGGCCGGCGCGAGGGCACTGATGAGTGGACGGTGTTCACCATCCCCACCCCCGGCGCGTCCAACGATACGGCGGGCTTTCGCAAGGCGGATGAGTACCTGCGCGCCATCAACAAGAGCAAGGTGTACATCACCGAGGTCATGAGCAGCAATGACACCATCGAGGTGTCCGCCGGCTCACCCATCAGCGACTGGGCCGAGGTCTACAACGCCGGGGACACCGTGCAGGACCTGAGCGGCTGGGGCTTGTCTGACAACATCACCTGGCCCAGAAAATGGCAGTTCCCCCAGGGTACCAGCATCTGGCCCGGGGAATACAAGGTCATCCACCTGGACAAGAGCAAGACCCCCGGATCGGATTCGGCTGCCCTGCGCGCCAGCTTCGCGCTTGCCCGCGCGGGCGGCGAGGTGGCCACCTTGTCAGACCCCACCGGGCGGGTGGTGGACAGGATGGTGCTGCCGGAAATCCCTACGGACATCTCCTATGGCCGTTCCGCCGGAAAAGACGGTTTTTTTTATTTTGACAGCCCCAGCCCCGGCGCGGTGAACGGCATTGGCTTTACTGGTTTCGCCCCGGTGCCCTCGCTGTCCCTGCCCGGCGGGCTTTACCCGCAGACCATCTCTGTACGCATCAACGTGCCATCTGGCAGCCAGGTGCGCTACACCCTGGACGGCGCCATCCCCACCATCAGCAACAGCACGGTGTATACCCAGCCCTTGGAAGTGGCGGACACCACCGTCATCCGCGCGCGGGCCTTTGTGGAAGGCCTGCAGCCGTCCAACACCGTCACAGCCACCTATGTCATGAAAACTTATTTTTCCCTGCCTGTGGTCTGCCTGACGACTGACCCGGATGAGCTGTGGAACCCAAAAACCGGCATGCTGGCGGCGGGCGAAGGGGTCGATCTGCTGCAGTACAAGAAGATTCCCTTTAAGGACCCCTATCCCACCTACGCCCTGGAGGGCAAACGCCAGCGCCCCGGCTATGCCGAGATGTTTCAGTCAGACACGGGAGATGTCACCTTCAGCCAGGGGGTCACCTTCGGCTTGCAGGGCCAGTACTCCCTGGACATGCCGCAAAAGACCTTCAAGGTAGTGGCCCGCGCCAAGTATGGCAGTAAGTTCTTCAACGCCGCCTTGTTTGAAGACCGGCCCTTTGACCAGTACAAGTCTTTTGTGCTGCGCGTCAGCGGCAATGACGCTGTCTGGACGCGGATGGTGGATGGCGTCCAATCCCGCCTTGTGGACCTGATTGATGACACCACCGTCATCCACCAGGCCTGGAAGCCGGTCATCGTCTACCTCAATGGCCAGTATTGGGGCCATTACAACATGCGCGAGCGCGTCACCCGCTACTTTGTGGCCCAGCATGAGGGCATCCCCATGGAAGAAGCGGACAACATGACCATCCTGGAATCCAACTGGAAGTCCTTCTGGGGCAGCAACGCGGAGTACCGGGAGATGATCAACACCGCCAAGACCCTGTCCCCCGGCACCAACCCGGCGGACCTGCAGTACCTGACTGACCGCATCGACATCGATAACTATTTTGACTACATCATCTTTGAAACCTTCTTTGCCAACAGCGACACCGGCAACATCCGCTATTACAAGCTGCCTGGCCAGAAATGGCGGTGGATCCTGTATGATTTGGACTATGGCCTGTTCAACTCCGGCACCAATGGCTTGAGCATCAGCCTGGACCCGCGGGGCACCGGCGTCGGGCGTCAAATCAACAACACCCTGATTGTCAAACTGATGGAGAACGCGGAGATGCGGGACAAGTTCCTGCGACGGTACGGTGAAATCTTCCGCCAGCTGACCACGGAAGTGATGCTGAAGCAAATCGACATCTGCTACAACCTGCTGCAGCCGGAGATGATGATGCACTACGAGCGCTGGTCCACCTATCACTTAAAGAGCATCTCCTCCGAGCAGCCCCAGACGGTGGACGGCAGCATGCGCTACTGGAACGAGCGCGTGAACCGCTTGAAGAACGTTGTCAAAAAGCGCCCCACCATCGCCTGGGACCAGACCAAGGAATGGTTCAAGCTGACAGACGCGCAGATGCTGGAGTACTTGGGCCCGCGCCCGGTGATGCCGGACGATGTTATTTAATTAGAAACTCAAACTGATTTCTATAATGCCGGCTGAAAGGCCGGTATTTTATACTGATGTAAAGCTTTATTGCATCCAAAGCGGCGAGGGATTTTGTTTTCCTGCAAGGAAGGAAACCGATGGCGTAGCCTAAGCTACGTCGAGGTTGACTGACACAGCAGGGAGACAAGAGATCCGGCGTGACGATGCAATAAAGATTGGAATCAGTATTAACGCAACAAAAAAAGCAGCATCGCTGCTGCCTTCTTGGTGAATCTTTGGTTTATTTCTTGGCCACGGCGTTCTTGATCGCGCCGACGATGGCGGTCAGCAGTCCGCCGCCCACACCGCCGCCCAGGATGCTGGCGATGATGCTACCGATGTCCGTTCCGCCATTGGCCGCGGTGGCCGCGCCAACGCCCAGGGCGCCCAGAATCTGGCTGCCGCCCAGGCCGCCCAAAAGCCCCGCGATGGTGTTGCCGATGTTGCCCAGGGAAAGCTTGGGAGCCGCCTTGCCCGCGGCATTGCCGCCCACAGCGCCGGAAACCAACTGAATCAAAATCTGGATAATGCCTGTCATAAAGAATCCCCTTTCAAAACAGGCTTCCGCCTGCTGATGCGGCATTGCTGCCTCATAGACAGTACCCAGAATTTTCAATTTATTCACAATTTTTGAAAAATTATTTGCCGCGGCTGTTCAAAAACTCCTCAGCCTTTTTCAGGATGGAGCGCACATCCGCGAAGGACAGTTTGCGCAGGGCCTGGTCATAGGGCAGGATGTGGGCAATGACATCCACACCGGACTCCGGTTCCTGGCTTTCATCAAAGACGGCCAGGAAGTAGGTGAAGTGCTTGAGCATGCCCCGACCCTGGGGGTAGACAATCTGCCCGTCAAAGCCCGGCACCAGGGTGGCCGTGATGCCTGTTTCTTCATAGATTTCCCGCAGCGCGGTCACTTCCTCGGTTTCCCCGGCTTCCAGATGGCCTTTGGGCAAGCCGGTGTTGCCGGAAAGCTCGGTGACCAGCACATACTCCCGCGCGCCATTTTTCTCACGATAAAGCACCGCGCCGGCGGAATACTCGTGGGCATAGGCCTGGTACATCGCCTGGCGGGTTAAAATACAGGAGTAGACCTCATAGCCATTGCTTTGTGACTGCGGGTGTCCCACAAGAAAATTCAACTTTTTATAAAAGACAAGGTTGTCTTCCAGTGTTTTAGCGGTCAGGCTGTCCAAATTCAAGGAACAGAAGGATTCCACCACCAGCCTGCGCCCCAATCCCCTTCGCTGCTGGTTGGGCTGGACCGCGATGCTTAGAATCCGGGCACTGCCCTCCCCGTCCAGCTCGATGCTGATGATGCCAATCACCTTGCTGTACTGCACAAAACCATAAACTGCGAACTGGTCCATGCTCTGCCAGGCGGACATCATGCGCTTGTACTGGCTGCTCGTCAGGTGCTGGGTGCAGGGAGCGAGCAATTCAGTAATTCCAGGCAGATGCAGCCTGTTTTTCAGGTTGACAAACATGGGCCTGGACCGGTACAGGTTGGAACCGGTCTGGGCTTGCTGCGATGCATTGGTCAGGTCAAAGGGCTGATTGCGGTCTTGCATGATACTTCCATAACAACATCCACTGCTTCCAGGCGGATGCGTCTTTCTTGCTTGTGCGCCATTTCATCTGGTCGTCCAACCTACTCAATATAAACAGCCAGGCCGAGGCTGTCAACTGCACAAACATGACGGAGGGTGTGTCAGGTAATCCAATTTGTAGTACATTTTAGACGCAAAGCAGTGAATATCTGCCGAAGCGGGTGACTCAATTTCCCAATCTGTGGTATAATACATGAGAATACATGGCCAGTTCATTGGACAAAGGAGGCTGTCGTGAAAGCGATTATCAACGGCATCATTCTGCATCAGGAAACGGAACTGCAAGGCCAGGCCCTGCTCTTTGATGAAAAGGTTTTGGGCATCGTTCCGAAGGACCAGGTCCCTGAAGCGGCTGAAATCATTGACGCCAAGGGCCTGTATGTCTCCCCCGGACTGATTGATTTGCACATTCATGGCTACCTCAATGAGGACACCTCCGATGGCAGCGAGGAAGGCATCCGCGCCATCGCCAAAGGGCTGTTGAAAAACGGCGTCACCTCCTTCCTGCCCACCACCATGACGGTGCGCTGGGAGGAGATAGAAACCGCTTTTGATGTTGTGCGCGGCCTGAAGGTGCAAAGCGCGCGGGCAGATTTTGACGGCGCCCAGGTCCTTGGCGCGCACGCGGAGGGCCCCTTCATCAACCCCAAGCGCAAAGGCGCGCAGGCCGAGGAAGCCATCCTGGCCCCGGACGCGGACAGGGTCATCAAGCACAAGGACATCATCCGCCTGATCACCATGGCGCCTGAAATGCCCGGCGGCCTGGACATGATTCATGCAATCACCGGGCAAACAGAGATTGTGGTGTCCATCGGCCACACGGATGCCGACTTTGAGACCGCGATGGCGGCCATCAAGGCAGGCGCGTCCTATATCACCCACCTGTTTAACGCCATGACCGCGCTCAACCACAGAAACCCCGGCGTGGTGGGCGCAGCCTTGCAAGCCCCGGTGGTGACCGAGCTGATTGCCGACACCTTCCACGTGCACAAAGGCCTGTTCCAGTTCATCCATGATGTCATAAAAGACAAGCTGGTGCTGGTGACCGACTGCACCCGCGCGGGCGGCCTGGGCGATGGCGAATACACTTTGGGCGGGCAGCCCATCTTCGTCAACGGTATCCAATGCCGCCTCAAGGACGGCACCATTGCCGGCAGCGTGCTGAAGCTGAACGAAGCGGTGCGCAACCTGCGCGACAACACCAATTTGAACGCCGCGCAAGCGGTTCAGACCGCCACACAGAACCCCGCCCAGGCCATCAGCCAAAGCGACAAGGGCAGTCTGGACAAGGGAAAAGACGCTGACATCGTGCTGTTTGACCAGGATATGAACGCAAAAGTGGTCTATATCAAAGGCCACCTGAAATACAAAAGCGGAGAGTGAGCCATGATGAAGACCAAAGCAATCCTGGACCCGGGCTTTGCGCCCCTTGCCCTGGCGCTTGAGGATTACCGCCGTGATGTTGCCGCTTGTGACAGGCCACAGCGCTTTGCCGTACGCATTGACCGCGACCAGGGCCTTTACTCCTCCTATGCGCTGGACATCCTGCCCGAAGGCCAGGACGATGAGCGCACCGTGCAGCTGCTGGACAGGCTGGTCAAGAGCCTGCTGTGGATGCGCGGCGGCTACCGCATCACCACCGCGGGCTCGCCCGTGGTTCATCAGCATTTGAAAACCGCCTACACCCCGCAGGGCGCGCGCGCCTTTGACCAGGGCTTCATGGCCCGGGTGTATGAGCGTCCCTTTGAAGTGGCATACGCTGACAACTGGGAAGACATCGCGATATCAAATGAAAACGCCAGCTCCATCGGCAAGCACCTCAACGGCTGCCGCATCGGCTTTGACGCGGGCGGCAGCGACCGCAAGGTCTCCGCGGTGATGGACGGGGAAACCCTGTACTCTGAGGAAGTGGTCTGGCACCCCAAGGTCACAGCCGACCCGCAGTACCATTACGATGGCATTCTCTCCGCCTTTAAAACCGCCGCCTCCTACCTGCCGCGCGTGGATGCCATCGGCGTTTCCAGCGCCGGGGTGTACATCGACAACAAGGCCATGATTGCCTCGCTGTTCATCCAGGTGCCCGATCATTTGTATGAGACCAAGGTGAAGAACATCTACATCAATGCCGCCAGGGAACTGGGCGAGGTCCCTCTGGTGGTGGCCAATGACGGCGATGTCACTGCCCTGGCCGGCGCCATGGGGCTCAACCAGGGCCAGGTGCTGGGCATCGCCATGGGCACCAGCGAGGCCGGCGGCTATGTGGATGAACAGATGCGCATCATGGGCTGGCTGAATGAGCTGGCCTTTGTGCCGGTGGACCTGAACCCGGACGCCATGGCGGACGAGTGGTCCGGGGACATCGGCTGCGGCGTCAAATACTTATCCCAGGACGCCGTGATCAAGCTGGCCCCCGCGGCAGGCATTGATGTAAGCGCTGTCAGCACGCCCGCGGAAAAGCTGAAAATCGTTCAGGAACAGCTGGCCAAGGGGAACCCCGAAGCCGAAAAGATTTTCCAGACCATCGGCGTCTATCTGGCGCACGGCATCGCCTGGTATGCCAATTTCTACGACATCAGCCGCGTGCTGTTGATGGGCCGCGTCACCTCTGGCCGTGGCGGGGACCTCATCGTCAGCACCGCAAAGCAGGCGATGGCGTCGGATTATCCTGACCTGGCAAAGAAAATCACCCTCAGCCTTCCGGACGAGAAAGCCCGCCGCGTCGGCCAGTCCGTGGCCGCGGCCAGCCTGCCGGAGGTCAAGAAAGCCTGATTCGGCCCCTCTGCACAAACCGGCGAATTGTCGTTGACGCGTGAGATTTTCCATGCTACAATGGCGTTCGCTGGTTTGCAGGCCTGCCAATATAGCTCAGTTGGTAGAGCAGCGGTTTCGTAAACCGCAGGTCAAGGGTTCGAGTCCCTTTATTGGCTCCAGCGAGGTGTAGCGCAGCTTGGTAGCGCGTTTGGTTCGGGACCAAAAGG
>JAAYLK010000069.1 GCA_012521895.1 Clostridiales bacterium | reverse complement strand
GTATTTTGACGATTGGTGGGAAGATGACCTGCGTGCCATGTCAACAAGCAACTACAACCACCCCAGCGTCATCCTGCTGTCCATCGGCAATGAAATCCCGGAAAACGCCACCAAGGAAGGCCTGCGCCTGACAAAGGCGATGACGGACTTGCTGCACAAACTGGACCCGGACCGCCCGGTGCTGGCCTCCGTCAACGGCGTGTTCGCCGCGGGCGATGCCCTGGACAAAATCCTGTCGGACTTGAGAGAGGAATTGAAGGCCGAGCAGGCGCCGGACTGGAACGTCAATGACTTCCTGGCCGCCATGGCGCGGCATATGGGCCGCATCGTGCGCAACCAGGAGATCACCAGGCGGCTTGACAATGTGTTTGAAATCACCGATGTGGCCGGCTACAACTACATGGCGCCGCGTTACCTTGAGGATGCGGAAAAACACCCGGGCCGCTTCATGGTGGGCAGCGAAACCTACCCACCGGACATCGCGGGCAACTGGGCGCAGGTGAAGCAGATTCCCCGGCTGCTGGGCGACTTCACCTGGACAGGCTGGGATTATATCGGCGAGGCGGGCGTGGGCTGCCCTTCCTATGGGCCCAAATCGGTGCCCTTTGGCCTGGGCTACCCCTACCAGCTGGCCTATTGCGGGGATTTTGACCTGATTGGCACTCGTCGCCCGCTGTCCTACCTTAGGGAAATCGTCTTTGGTTTCCGTACAGACCCTTACATCGCCATCCAGAACCCCGGTGAGGACGCGGCCAGGCTCAACCACTCCCCCTGGATGCTGTCAGACGCCCTGCCGCGGTGGACCTGGCCCGGGCACGAAGGCCAGAGCGTGGTGGTGGAGGTCTACGCGCCGGGGGACACGGTGGAATTGTTCCAAAACGGCATCTCCCAGGGACAGCGACCCGCAGGGGAAGTTGCGGGCTACCGCGCGCTGTTTGATGTAGCCTACCAGCCGGGCACACTGCGCGCGGTTTGCTATCAGGACGGTGAAATCATCGGTGAAAGCACGCTGGGCACAGCCGGCGAAGCCCGCCAGCTTGAAATCAAGCCCTGTCTGAGGCCGGAAGGTAAATTGGTATACGCGGAGTTTGCGCTGCTGGACGCGCAAGGGCAGCTGGCCAGCCAGGCGGACATCCCCCTGACGGTTACGGTATCAGGCGGCGCCCGCTTGCTGGGCCTGGGCACGGGCAACCCGATGCCCGCGCAAGGCTTCTGTGGGAATGAAGTCACTACCTTCCAGGGCCGCGCGCTGGCCATCCTGGGCCTGGAACACGCGGACAGCGCATTTTCATTGAGGATAGAAGGCGCGGGCTTGAGCGCGGAGCTGAACTGGCCACAACATGAGGACAAGGACAAACAGCATGATTGATTTTTCCGGCGTGCCTTTTCACTTGACCCCAACGGACACCGCCTGGGTGCAGGACACCTTGTCCGGGATGAGCCTTCATGACAAGGTGGGGCAAATCTTTTGCCTGGTCAACAGCCAGCAGGACGCCGCGGGCCTGTCCGCCCTCATCCAGGAAGCCAGGCCGGGCGCCATCATGCACAGGGCTGGCGACAGCGCGGCCATCCAGGAAGCCAGCCGGGTCACGCAGGAGGCGTCCAGCATTCCGTTGCTCATTGCCGCCAACCTGGAAAGCGGCGGCAACGGCATCTGCGACCAGGGCACCTATTTTGCCAAGCCCCTGCAGGTGGCCGCCACAGGGGATGCCCTGCACGCAAAGCGGCTGGGCAGGGTTGCGGCCATTGAAGGCGCGGCCCTGGGCTGCAACTGGTCCTTCGCGCCGGTGGCGGACATTGATTTCAACTGGCGCAACCCCATTACCAACGTGCGCACTTTTGGTTCCAATCCCGAAACCGTGGCGGACTTCTGCGCCGCCTACCTTGAGGGTACAAAGGAAGCGAAGGTGCCCTTGGCGGTCTGCCCCAAGCATTTCCCGGGCGACGGTGTGGACGAGCGGGACCACCACCTGTTGGCCAGCGTGAACCATCTGGACGCGGAACAATGGGAAGAAAGCTACGGCAAGGTCTACCGCCGGATGATCCGGGAAGGCGCGCACAGCATCATGGCCGGCCACATCCTGGCGCCGGCATTGGAGCGGGTTATCAATCCTGATATGAACGAAGAAGAGATGCTGCCCGCCTCCCAAAGCCATGGCCTGCTCACGGGCTATCTGCGCGGGCGGCTGGGCTTCCAAGGCGTCATCGTCACCGACGCCACGCCCATGGTGGGCTTTCAGACCCACCTGCCCCGGGCCAAAGCTTTGCGCGCCGCCTTGATGGCGGGGGCGGACATGCTGTTGTTCACCAAAAACAGAAAAGAGGACTATGCCGCCATTATGGACGGCCTAAAGGACGGCAGCCTCACCAAAGAACGCCTGGATGAGGCGGTCAGCCGGGTGCTGGCGATGAAGGCCTCCTTGAAACTGCATACGCTCAAACAGGCTGGCAAACTGGTGCCAGCGAAGGACGCGCTCAGGCTGATTGGCAGCGCTGAACACCAGGGCTGGTCAAAGGAATGCGCGGAGCAGGGCATCACCCTGGTCCGGGACAAGGAAGGCCTGCTGCCCCTTTGCCCCGAAAAAACCAAGCGCGTGCGCCTGGTGGTGCTGGGCGAGGACGGCAACGGCTCCTTTGGCGACAATGCCCTCATCGGGGACCAGCTGGCAGCCAGCCTGCGGGAACAGGGCTTTGAGGTGCTGCCTTATGACAGCGCCAGCCTGGAGCGCGGTGAAATCTTCATCAGCGGCATTAATGACCTCAAGAACAAGTTTGACCTGTGCCTCATCGCCGCCAACGTGGCCACCGGCAGCAACCTGACCACCCGGCGGGTGGACTGGATTTCCCTGATGGCCGCCAACGCCCCCTGGTTTGTCCGCGACATCCCCACTGTCTTCGTTTCCTTCGCCAACCCCTACCACCTTGTTTGACGTGCCCTACATCGGCACCTTCATCAACGCCTATTCCAACAACAGCGCGACTGTGGACGCCTGTGTGTCAATCCTCCGCGGCCTTCATCCCTTTCATGGGAAGAGCCCTGTTCATCCATGTTTCTAAGAAGGTTCTTCCTATAACAAGGGCTGATTGAACAGCCGGACCTGATTTTCACAATACCTCATTCCTTCTAAATTTGACCGGAACCGCAAGGACCGGTCATTTTTTTGTTTGCGGACACAGGGCGTGCGCCGTCATTCGCCCTCATCCTCCCCCACCGTTTCCCTTCCCTTGCCAAGGCACAGGGGCTGTTGTATAATCAAATCACATCAGAATTGTGCACAACAGACAGAAACTGCCAGGAAGAACGGATTCATCCATTCATTTTTTTCCTTGACGGGCATCGCATAGCAGCCGACAAACCGGAGGCGTCATTGACCAACAACTCCTTGAATACCCGCAGGATTGCCGCGGACATCGCAAAGGCGTACCGGGAGAAGGCTTACTTCCCTTCAGCCGCCGTATCCATCTTCAACAACACGGAAACCCTGTGCCGCTTCACCCTTGGTGAGGCCCGTGAGGACAGCCTTTTTGACCTGGCGTCGCTCACCAAAATCGCGGTGGCCGCGCTGGTCTTGCAAAGCGTCAACGCCGGCTTGTGCACCCTGCAAAGCGCAGTGCCAGACGTACTGCCCGCAATCAGGCAGCACGCGCGGCTTGCCGGCAGGCTTCACAAAGTCACCATTCTTCAACTGCTCACCCACACCGCCGGGCTGCCGGCCTGGTACCCCTTTTACACCCAGCCAGATTTCATCACCGCCCTGAGTGAGGCGCTGAAGCAGCCCAGCCCCACGGGCATGACCTACAGCGACATCGGCTTCATCCTGCTGGGCAAGATCCTGGAAGCCCTGCACAACAAGCCTTTGGACGCCTTGGTTCAATCCAGGCTCGCCGTACCCCTTGGGCTCAAACACCTTGGCTACAAGCCGGACAGGACGCGGCACATCCTGCCCTCGGGCTTTGGCAACCCCAGCGAGGAAGCCATGTGCGCGAATCTGGGCTTGCCCTATGAGGGCTTTCGGCCCCACACGCCCATCATCGGCCAGGTGCACGACGGCAACGCCTGGTACGCTTTTCATGGGGTAGCCGGCCACGCGGGCATCTTCAGCGATCTGGATGGGGTGAAAGGTCTGGCAAGGCATTTCCTGACAACGGAGGATCCCTTGGAAATCCAAGCCCAGCAGGAGCAGGTTTCAGGCCGCGGCCTGGGCTTTGAACTGGGCGAACTGTACCCCAGGGGCTGCGGGCACACCGGGTTCACCGGCACCAGCATCTACCTGTCCAGGGACTTGAAGGTGGGCTGCGTCATCCTCACCAACCGCTGCTTTTATGAAAGCGGGGAAATGAAGCTGATCAACCCCTTCCGCCGGGAGATGAACGCCTTTGCCGCTGAACACTTTGGAAGCAGGCAAAGCTGATGATGCAAGCAGACAAGAACCAACATCACCCCCAGGCTGTGGAAGAAGAAGTCTTCATCGGCCTGATGAGCGGCACCTCATTGGATGGCTGTGACGCGGCGCTGGTCCGCTGCCGCGGGGGCGAGGTGCGGCTTGCAAGCTTTGTAAGCCTGCCCATGCCCGATGAGTTAAAGGCCGACATCCAGTTGGCCTGCTCCCTGGAACATTCCAACGTGCGGCTGATTTGCGCCCTGAACGCGAGGCTGGGCGCCTTCTTCGCCCAAGCGGCGCAGGCCGTATGCAAACAAGCCGGCTTCCCGATGAAAAATGTCACCGCAATTATAAGCCACGGGCAGACCATCTGGCACATCCCCCCGCCCGGGGATGGCTTCACCCCCTCCACCCTGCAAATCGGGGAGCCGGCGGTCATCGCCTACCAGACCGGGGTGCCCGTGGTGTCGGGCATGCGGGCCATGGACATGGCCGCCGGCGGCCAGGGCGCGCCCCTGGTGCCCCTGGCGGACTACCTGCTCTACCGCGGCAAGGAGGACTTGGCGCTGCAAAACCTGGGCGGCATCGGCAACGTCACCCTGTTGCCGGCCAACTGCGACCTTGACGATGTCTTCGCCTTTGATACCGGCCCGGGCAACATGATTCTGGACGGCTTCGCCCGCCACCTCTTCGGCTTGCCCTATGACAGGGATGGCTTGCTGGCCAAAGCGGGCACGGTCAACCAAGCCCTGCTGAACACCTGGATGGCCCTGCCCTACATCGACGCCCCCGCCCCCAAGTCAACCGGGCGCGAGCTGTTTGGGGAACACTTTATCAAAGAGCAGCTGCGCCTTCACAAGCATTTGCCGCCAAAGGACCTCATGGCGACCGCGGCCGCCTTCACCGCCCACGCCATGCGGCGCAACTATGAGCTGTACATCTTCCCCCGCTGCCCGGGCTTGAAGAAGGTGGTGCTCTCCGGCGGCGGCGCTTACAACCCGGTGCTGAAACGCATGATTGCCGACCTGTTCCCGGAGTGCGGCGTATTGACCCAGGAGGACCTGGGCTGGTCATCCGACGCCAAGGAGGCCGTGGCCTTCGCCTTGATTGGCCGCAACACCCTGCGCCACCACCCCGGCAATGTGCCAAGCGCCACCGGCGCCAGACTTGCCCTGCCCCTGGGCAGCATCACCTGGCCCGCGGGCTATGAGCAATAGTCCCCTGCCCCAGTATTCATCAGGGTTGAAACGCCCTGGTCGATAGATAAAAAAAGGAGGTACCCCATGAAAAAGCTCGTGTCCCTGCTGTTGGCTATCCTGATGGTGCTGGGCCTTGCGCCCCTGGCCCTGATGGAGGAGCCCATCGCAATCTCCCTGTACTATTCCGACAACGCGACCCTTCCCTTCCGCCAGGATTGGCCGGTGATTCAGCAACTGGAAAAGCAGTACAACGTCAAGCTGAACTTTGAGCCCATCCCCATGGCGGACTACGGCACCAAGGCCGGCCTGGCCCTGTCCACGGGTGAAAACACCCCAGATGTCATGCTGTACCTGTCAACCGGCGGCGCCTATGCCTCCTATGCCTTAAACGGCGCCATCGTGCCCATTTCCGATTATGCCGAGTGGACCCCCCATTTCAACGCCCGTGTGGAAGAAATGGGCCTGCAGCAGGACGTGGACCTCAACCGTCTAAGCGACGGCAAACTCTATTTCCTGCCCAGCCTGTACGACCTGCCCTTCTATGACGGCGGCCTCATCATGCGCGAGGACTACCTCAAAGCCAAGGGCTTTGAACCCCCCAAGACCTTTGATGATTTCTACAACATCATGAAGGCCTACAAAGAAGATTTCCCCGACAGCTACCCCCTCACCTCCATCGTCGGGCTGCGCGTGGTGCAGCGCATGACCATGCCTTCCTTTGGCGTGTCCGTGGGCCGCAACACCGGCACCGGCACCGGCACCCTGTCCTGGAACTATGACACCAACGAATACTTTGCCGGCGCCATCTCCGACGAGTACAAAGCCTACATCACCTTCATGGCCAAACTGCATGCCGAAGGCCTGCTGGACCCGGAGCTGGAGCAGGACAACGCCTCCACCGCCAAGAAATTGGCCACCGGCGCTGCTATGGCGGTGTACGGCTACTACGACCAGATCGGCGGCTGGGAGCAGGCCAGCGAAATTGAAGGCCTGAAGCTGAACATGTACCCGCCTCTGGAAGGCCCCGGCGGCGCGCATCACCAGCCCAAGAGCAAGACCGGCGGCGGGCTGCTCTTCCCCATCGGCGTCAGCAAGCGCGCGGACTTTGAACAGGTCGTGCGCAAGCTGGACGAAGTTTTCTACTCCGAGGAAGCCGCCAAGCTGTGGTGCTTTGGCGTGGAAGGCGACAGCTACACCATGGACGGTGACAAGGTTGTGTACAACGACACCATCCTGGGAAGCGCCGACGGCATCTACAAATACATGCAAAACGCCTACGGCACCGGCTGCGCGGGCTTGCAAAACGTGTGGTATCTGGAAAACGAGCTGACCAAGTATGACGAGAACTACGCCCGCATCAACGCGGATGTGGCCGCCATGGACAACGCCATCCAGTACACCGTGCCCGTGCCCAGCTTTGATGACATCACGGCGGAGGACGCCTCCTTGCTGCAAACCACCCTGCTGGATGCCTTTAACGTCTGGGATGATGAGTTCCGCACCGGCAAGAAGTCCATCGAGACCGACTGGGACGCCTTCGTGCAGGACATGAAGGACAAGGGCATCGAAAAATTCCTGGAGCTGTACAACGCCCACAAGAAGCTGTAAGCAACTCATTCATTTCGCCTAATCCTTAGGCAAAACAACCCAGCCGGGAGGGGCCTGCCCCCTTCCGGTTGGGCCATCGTGTTCAACCTCGCTTATTTCACTTCCATGGCTGTCATGCTGACAAAACCATGGATGCCGGCGGGACACAGAAAGGCGCGCCCATGAAGAACGACCCACTGATTCACAGAAGAAGGCTGAAGGCCGGGCGCTATTTTGCCAACAACTGGCAGCTGTACGTGATGATGCTTGTGCCGCTGGTCTATTTTCTCCTGTTCAAGTATGTGCCCATGTTTGGCAACATCCTGGCCTTCCGCCGCTTCCGCCCGCTGACGGGCCCCTTCGGGGTGCGCTGGGAGGGGCTGCGCTATTTCAACCAGTTTTTAAGCCAGCCGGACTTCTGGCGCGCGTTTCGCAATACCCTGACCCTGGCCGCCATGAACCTGGTGATCAACTTCCCCATCCCCATCATGTTTGCCATTCTGCTGAATGAACTGCGCTCCCTGAAGTTCAAAAAGCTGGTGCAGACCGTCAGCTACATGCCCCGCTTTGTGTCCACCGTGGTGGTCATCTCCATCCTGACGGAGATGCTGTCCCCCTCCTCGGGCATGCTCAACCGCTTGATCCAGCAGCTGACCGGCCAGCCGGGCGTGTTTTACATGAACGAGGCGGCCTACTTCCGCCCCCTGTACATCCTGACGGACATGTGGCAGTACACGGGCTGGTCCGCCATCATTTACCTGGCGGCCATCACCGGCATCAACGGGGATTTGTTTGAGGCCGGGCGCATTGACGGCGCCAGCCGGGTGCAGCTGATCTGGTATGTCACCCTGCCCACCATCCTGCCCACCATCATGGTGATGTTTATTTTAAGGGTGGGCCACCTGCTGTCCCTGGGCTTTGAAAAGGTGCTGCTGATGTACACCCCCTCCAACTCCGTGGTGTCGGACATCATCGACACCTATGTCTACCGGATGTCCATCGCCGCCACCGCCCCGCAGTACAGCTACGCCACCGCCATTGGCCTGTTCTCTGGCGTCATCGGGCTGATTCTGGTCAGCTCCTCCAACCTGCTCAGCCGGAAACTGACCGGCGAGAGCATTTATTGAGGTGGGCGGCATGAACAAAAAGCCCAGAATCAAAGACAACAACCTCCTGCTGGACGCCCTCATCTGGGTCATCATGATTTTTGTGCTGGTGGCCTGCGTGGTGCCGTTTTTGTACATCATCGCCATGTCCTTCTCCTCCTCCCGCGCCATCCTCAACAACCGGGTCTCCCTCTGGCCGGTGGAGTTCAGCACGGAGGCCTACCGCCAGGTGTTCGCCTATCCCAATTTCTTCAACGCCTACGGCAACACCCTGTTTTATACCTTCTTTGGCACCCTCATCGCCCTGTGCATGATGCTGGTGTTCGCCTACCCTTTGAGCAAAACCCGGCTCAAGGGCCAGGGCATCGTGATGAAACTGGTGGTCTTCTCCATGTTCTTTGGCGGGGGCCTGGTGCCCAACTACCTGCTGATTTCCTCCCTGCGCATGACGGGCACCGTCTTTGCCATCCTGCTGCCCTTCGCGATCAACCAGTTCAACCTGATCATCCTGATCAACTTCATCCGTTCCATCCCGGAGGAATTGGAAGAAGCGGCGCGCATTGACGGGATGAACTACTTTGGCATCCTGGTGCGCATCATCGTGCCCCTGTCCACCGCGGCGCTGGCCACCGTGGGCTTGTACACGGCGGTGTTCTTCTGGAATGACTGGTTCTATTCCCTCATTTACCTGCGCTCCACCCAGTACCCGGTGATGCTGCTGCTGCGCAACATCGTCAACGGCACCACCATGGTGGGCGAAGCCGGGGGCGTGGGCGAAAAGGCCTTTATCGCCATCGCCATCAAGTCCGCCGTCATCATCACCTCCACCCTGCCCATCATCCTGCTCTACCCCTTCCTGCAAAAATACTTTGTCAAGGGCATGCTGATTGGGGCGGTCAAAGGTTGACTTACTTCGACAAAGTGTCTGCGGACACTTTGTCGGTTTGGAGGAACCGGCATTTTCACTTGTTCGTTTCACTCATGATCAGTGAAAATGCGTGGAATGAATTGCTTTTTTGAGTGCCCTCAATTCAGCATCAGTGTTTTCTGTGCTCGCAAGCTTCGCTTGAAAACTCTGTGCTTCATTGGACTTCCTGCCGCCTGCCTCGCCCACCGGGCGCGGCAGCATTCTGTCCCAGCCCGGTAAAGCCGGGCGATACGATTACAGTCAGAGGGCTGTGCCCTCTGAAACTCCCCAGATGACGATTGTCTGTACTCATTGATGCGGTTCGCCCGCATTTTTTCGTTTTCTATGTATGCTTTATTGATTGGATGAAAGATACAGTTCCCCGGCCAGCTCCGCGGCGTCCCAGGCGGCGTCCTGCCTGGGATGGATGACATTGAGCAGCGGGCAGGCCTCCGCCAGCAAGCCGGTCAAACGCGCCCGGATGGGCGGGATGTTGTTCAATATGCCGCCGGACAGGGCCAGAACGGACTGCTCCAGCCCTAGCTTGCCCAGCACCGTTTCACACAACAAAAGCAGTTCGCTGGCCGCCTTTTCCACGATGGCGAGGGCCGCGGCATCTTCGCTGCCCAAGGCTTCCATCAGCAGTTCGCTCAACCCGGCAAAGTTGCTTTTGCCCTTCTCCGGGTCATAGGCAAAGGCCACCATCTCCTGCGGGGTGTTCAGCCCCCGGTGCTCGGCCAACAGGCCGCTGATGATGGTGGGCTGCCCCCGGCCGTCCAGGGCGCGCAGGGCGGCTTTCATCATGTCCCGCCCGATGGCGTAGCCCGCGCCCTCATCATCCAGCAGGTAGCCCCAGCCGCCCGCGCGGGCGCTTTGCCCTTTAGCGTTCTGCCCGAAGCATATCGAGCCGGTACCGGCGATGAGCACAGCGCCCACCTTGCCCACCGCGCCATACAGCGCCGCCTCATGGTCCCCCATCAGGTGAACAGGCGCCCGGCAGCCGCCCGCCAACAGCCCCGCGCAGATGACTTCCTTGGCCTCCGGGTTGGACATCCCGGCGCTGGCGATGACCAGGCCGGACAGGGTGTGCCCCTGGCTTTCCAATTCCTGCAGGAAGGCGCCGACCGCCGTCAAAGTGTGTAGGGCTTCATCCCTTTGCGGGCTGTTGATGTTCAAAGGGCCAAAGGCCGCCCGGGCGACCTCCCTGCCTTCCCCGTCCAGGCAGCACAGCGCCGTCTTGGTGCCGCCCCCGTCCAGGCCGGCGACAACAACCTTGCTACCTATATTCATTCTTCCCCCAGAGCCTTGGACAGGTGCCCGCCCGCGGCTTGGAGCATCGCTTCCGCTGCCGCCATCGACACGCCACGCTTGACAACCACGATGGCGGTTTTGCAGTTGCCCCCCGCCAGTGACAGCGCCGCCTTGGCCTCCTCCTGTGATACCCCGGTGACAGCGGTGAGAATGTTCACCGCGCGCTGCCGCAGCTTGTCATTGGTGGCCTTCACATCCACCATCAGGTTGCCATACACCTTGCCCAGTTTGATCATCACGGCGGTGGACAGCATGTTCAGCGCCATCTTGGTGGCGGTGCCGCTCTTTAGCCGGGTGGAGCCGGTGATCACTTCCGGCCCGGGCAAGAGCGTAATCATCACTTCTGCAAATTCCGCAAGCTGCGGCTGACGGGTGCAGGCCAGGCCGATGACCGCGGCGCCAAGCTCCTTCGCGTAGGCCATCGCCCCCAGCACATAGGGCGTGCGCCCGCTGGCCGCGATGCCCACCAGGGCATCCTTTTGTGTAAGGCCAATGACTTTCAGGTCCATAGCGCCGGCCAAGCGGTCGTCCTCCGCCCCTTCCCTGGCTTTCACAAAGGCGCCGGGCCCGCCGGCAATCAAGCCAAGCACCAGGCCGTCCTCCACCCCAAAGGTGGGGGGGCATTCCACCGCGTCCAGCACGCCCAGACGCCCGGAAGTGCCGCTGCCGATGTACACCAGCCTGCCGCCCGCGGCCAGTTTTTCATGAATGAGGTCCACAGCCCTGGCGATGCTTGGCAGCTCTTTTCGCACCGCCTCCGCCACCAAATGGTCCTGCTCGTTCATCAGCGCCAGGATGCCCAAGGTGGAGGCCTTGTCAATGTCCGCGGTGCGGGGGTTCGCGCGCTCCGTATCAATCCGGCTCAGGTCCATCTGATCCTCCCTGCTGTATGCTTGTTTTCCTCAATGTACACCAAAGCTTTTGCGTGGTCAAATGCCGCTATTCATAGAGCAGGAAAGGCCGCGCCGCTTTCACAAAGGCTGCAATCCCGGGCAGGTGCTTCTCCCGCAGCGCCTTTGCGCCCAGGCGGCCCAGCCTGAAGTCATCCGTGCCCAACAATTTATCCAAAGTATAGGTCTTCCCTTCATCCCAGGTGAGGTACTCCAAATGCTCGGCATATTGCTCCTTGATGGTTTCAAGCAGCAGCAAGCCGGCCAGGAAGGGCTCCGCCAGCTCCCTGTCCACGATGTGTAGCTGCACTCCCTGGCACAGCTGCTGTGCGTGCTTGCTGAACACCGGGGTGAAGGCCGCCTCGCGGAAAACAACGCCGGGCAGGCGGTGGTCATTCATGGCGCGCGCCAAATCCCGCGCCTTGATAAACGGCGCGCCAATCAGTTGAAAGGGCTGGGTGGTGCCCCTGCCTTCGGAGATGTTCACCCCTTCAAAGACGCAGGTGCCGATGTAGCACAGGGCGGCTTCCTGGGTAGGCAAATTGGGCGAGGGCGCCACCCAGGGCAGGTCAAGGTCCTCCAGGTACAGTGTTCGCTGCCAGCCCTGCAGCGGCGCGATGGTCAAATCCACATCCAGCTTTAAAACATCCTTGATGTACAAGGCATACTCGCCGCAGGTCAGCCCCGTGCGGGTGGGCAAGGCATAATCCCCCACAAAGGAGGCGAAGGTCACGTCTAGGATGGTGCCGGCGGTCCGCAAGCCGGAAATGGGGTTGATCCTGTCCAGCACCAGCACCTGCTTGCCCGCCCGGGCGCAAGCCTGCAAGGCGTAGGTCAGTGAGTACAGGTAGGTGTAAAACCGCGCGCCGACATCCTGGATGTCATACACCAGAATATCAAACGCGTCGGTCATTTCCCGCGTCATGCGCTTATTGGCGCCATAGAGGCTGTGCACGGTGACCCCGGTGCGCGGGTCGATGTAGCTGTTGATTGCTTCCCCGGCCTGGCGGTCCCCCCGGATGCCATGCTCACAGGCAAACAAAGCGCTCAGCTTGTAGCGGTCAAAGACCACGTCCACCGCGCTTACAAAGCCCTTGGTCATCCCAGTGGGGTTGGTCATCAGGCCAATCCGCTTGCCCTTGAGCAGCCTGTCATAATCGCTGATCTGGTCCAGTCCGCTTAGCACCTGGGTTTTCATCTGTTCATGCCCTTTCACGGGTTTCTGGACTTCATTATAGCTTTCCCGCGCCTGGTTTACAAAGATGGTTCGAAAACTCGGTCTGTTCTTCGTTCTATTGAAAGCTTCTTCAAAAGATGGAATCAGCTGATGGCCTGCGCCAATATCAGGCATCTATCATGCTGGCAGAAGGCATCCCCAACCGATTTGCAATGGAACGCATGGGGCATACCTTGCTCCACAGACTGCGCAATATTGATCAACATCTTTGGCCGCGTCTCAAGTGGCTTGATCAAGCCGCCTGAACAAGAGCATCAGCGGATGGATTCAAAATGCACAGGTGAAAGTGAACTCAGGAATTCACTGAAAAATAATGAAAGTTCGAACACCAAGCGGACCCGGGAAATTGTCTTCCAGGGCCAGTGCGAACACAGAAGCGGTCTTCCTGTCAGTAGGCAATCATCGGGATGCTCTCCACCGGGCTGGTGTCCGGCGCCAG
>JAAYLK010000015.1 GCA_012521895.1 Clostridiales bacterium | reverse complement strand
GTATTCCCCTTGTTGCAAAGCAGTTCAACCTCCCGAAGTTTGACAATGATCTGTTCCACCGTGTACTTCTTTTGCGCCATTTCTTCCAGCTCCTTTGTTTTGTTGATTATATCTCAACTAACTCTGAAACTAGCACAAGGATCGGGGGGCAGGTCAGACTCAAAGCGCTTGGTCAGGCCAGTGGCGTCAGAGGCCACCACCTCATAATAAGCGGTCCCATGCTCATTCACCGCGGGTACCCAGGTTTCTGAGTTGTACAGCACCTCACCGCCAAAAAAAGCATATCCCTCTGACTGAAACCCTTTGCTGGCAATGGTATACGGCGGCGTGCCGCCCGTAATCTGCCAGGTGGCAGTCACCGGTTCACTCAGGTTCACGCTGTCTTTGTTGATGGTGATTGCGCAGTCAAGGGGCAGGGCCTCTCCCTGAGCCATCAAGGGAATAACTGTCAACAGCGCCAGCAAACACACCGCCAGCAACAATTATTGCGTCGTTTTCATCCTGTTCCTCCTGATCATCGCATTCAGCTGCCCACCCAAAACACCGGGCAGGCGTATATGAAACAAGGCGTAAGCGTTATCCGGGAAAGGTCATTATGAAGTTGCCGGGCACGGCGATAATCCCTTAACTGGAAACCACATGGAAACCCGGATGCCTTGAGTCATTCTATCACCGGGCAATGCTGAAAACAAGTTCTGTTCCCTCACTTGCCCTCAGGTGTGCGGGTTAGGGCAGCGCTTGGCTTGCGTTCCGGCGGAGCCGTGCCCAATTTGGACACGTCAGCCATTCAAGGCCCAGCCCTCGTCCCCATGGTACACCATCAATTTGCTCATGCCGCCGTCCACCACCATCGTCTGCCCGGTGATGAAGCCCGCCCTGTCTGAGCACAGGAAAAAGGCGGCTTCCACGATGTCCTGCGGGTTTCCAACCCTGTTTGCAGGGTGCTGGCCCATATCCGCGCCCGCAAATTCACTGCCTATGGTATCAATCCAGCCTGGCGCGATGGCGTTCACCCGGGCTTTTCCTGACAGCGTCACCGCCAGGGCATGGGTCAGGGCGGTGATGCCGCCCTTGGCCGCGGTGTAGGACTCGGTGTTGCGCTGGGACTGGAAGGCCCTTGTGGAGGACAGGTTGAGCACGCTGGCGCCCGCCCCGAACACTTTCTCAAAGCGCTTCACCAGGTAATAAGGCGCTGCCACGCCGATTTGGAGCGCGCGCGTAAAGCCCTCATAGCCGCAATCGTCCAGGCCGCCGGAAGTCATCATGGCGTTGTTGATGAGGATGTCCACCCGGCCAAACTTTTCTATTACCGCGTCGGCAAAATAATCCAGCGCGCCCTGGTCCGCCAGGTCGCCTTGCAAAAACAGGGGCAGGTCCTTGACGCAGGGGTTCAAGTCAATGCCCGCGACCAGCGCGCCTTCTGATTGAAAGCCCTGGGCCAGCGCGAGCCCGATGCCCCGGGAAACACCCGTGATGACCGCGGTTTTGCCTTCAAACAGCATGATGTCCTCCTTCAACGGCTGGTCAGAAAACCCAGGTTGGTGTCGGTGCCCAGATTGTGCAGGGAATACACCACCAGCGCCTGGTCCACACCTTGGTCCCTGATATAGGTCTGCAAACTACCGCGGTAGGCGCGCGGGTCCACCACGGAGATAGTCCTGTAATGGTTCACCAGAAAGGGCACCAGGGAATTGCCGAAGGAATCCTTAAGCACCACCAGGTGGCTGCCCTCCGCCCTCTCCAGGTTTTCTATCACCGTCAGCCCATGGTTGCCGTCCAGGAAGACCGGGTACTGGTCCGGCTGGCTCAGATGCTCCTTGAAGTACAGGCTGTCAAAGGCCTCTTCCCTGCCATCAAAGGTCAGTTTCACTGGCACCCCGGGGTCAATCAGGCCCAGGGTGTCAGGCTTCGTCCGCCACAGCCCGCTGCGGGCATAGGCGCTGCCGTAAAAGCCCTCGCTGTGTTCCACCGCGAACCATTCCAAGGGCTTTGGCTCAAAGCCCAGCGCCTTCGCCGCCTCCGTATAGGCCAGATGCGCGCCGTCCACGTTCCAATGCGGGTCGGTGCGGTAGTACAAGGGCCGGCCGGCCGATACAAAGGGCGTCACCACATCAATGAAGACAAGGCCCGGCGCCATTTCTTCAGCCCCCTGGATGATTGCCCGGTCCGGGTAGGCATAGGGCCCGCCCGCCGTGTTGACCGCGCCGCCATGGGGCACCACCATCACCCGGGTGTCAATACCGGCCATTCCGGCAAAATCCTCAAGGATGCCCAGGTTGCGCGCCAAGCGCGGCTGCGCGCCCAGCGGGGCTTCCGCCAGGCTGCCGTCCTGCATGCGCCAGACTTCGCCGGTGATGTTCAAGCCAAACAGCTGCCGGGCAGCGGCGTTGAGGCCCACCCATTGCTCCCTTAAAGGAAAGACATCCCCGGCATAGGCCTCAAAATCCTGGCTGAACTGGCCGCCCTCCATGCTAAAGCGCGGGGGCTGCGCCAGAAAGCGCTTCTCCAGCGGCGAATACGCCTGCCGGGGGAGCACAATGAACAGCGCAAGCGCCAGCGCCAGCACCAGCAAAAAGAAGACCGGGAAAAGGATTGGCTTGCGTTCTTGCATCCCGCGCCTCCTAAAAACGGAAGTAGAGGAAGGGGTTGAAGCCCTGGGAGACCAGCGCCGCCACGCACAGCACAAAAAGGCCGCACAGCGCCAAGTCCTTCACCAGCATTGGCAGCTTGATTTTCCAGGGCAGGCTGGCCAGGGCGCACACGATGAACAGGGGCGTATAGTCCCTGGCGTAGGCCAGCGCCATGCCGTCAGCGGGCGATGAACTAAACAATCCCTTCAGGAAGTCCGCCATCTGCGTAAAATCGGTGAAGGCGAAGATGGCCCAGCCCACCAGCATGAAAAACAGAGCGGCCACATGCGGCAAAAAGGCCAGCGCTTTGGGCAATTGCCTGTACAGCTTCAGCAGCGCCACCTTGTCCAGAATCAGCAGCAGGGCATAGTACAATCCCCAGACCACAAAGTTCCAGCTGGCGCCGTGCCACAGCCCGGTCAGGCCCCAGACGATGAGGATGTTGAGAATCTGCCGGGGCAGGCCCTTGCGGTTCCCGCCCAGGGGGATGTAGACATAATCCCGAAACCAGGTGGACAGGCTCATGTGCCAGCGCCGCCAGAAATCGGTCACGGAGTTGGCGGTATAGGGATAGTTGAAGTTCTCCCGCAGCCTCACGCCCATCATGAGGCCCAGGCCCCGCGCCATGTCCGAATAGCCGGAAAAATCAAAGTAAATCTGGAAGGCAAAGGCCAGGATGGCCGCCCAGTTGCCCAGGGTGCCGTTGCTTGCGGGGCTTGTTTTCAAGGCCTCCCACATCTGCCCGGCGGCGTTGGCCAGCAGCAGCTTTTTTGAAAGCCCGATGGAAAACACCCGGGTGCCCTCGGCCATGTTGTCCCAGGTGATTTTGGGCGCGGACAATTGCGGCGCGATGTCGCCGTAGCGCTCAATGGGCCCGGCGATTAGCTGGGGAAAGAAGGAGATGAAGGTGCCAAAGCGGAGGAAGCTGCGGTCCGCGGGCACGTCCCCTCGGTAGACGTCAACATTGTAGCCGATGGCCTGGAAGGTGTAAAAGGAGATGCCCGCGGGCAGGGCGACGCGCAGCCCCGGGATGACGGCGGAGGCATACTTGAACCAGCCCAGCATCATCAGCTGAACGGCGACGGACACCAGCAGGATGGCCTTCTTGCGCCCGGGCCACTTCTCCATGCCCAGGGCGGCCAGGTGGCTCAAAAGGACGCTGAGCACCATGAGCAGCACGATGGAGGGCTCGCCCCAGCCGTAAAACACCAGGGAGATGAGGAACAAAAAGGGCAGGCGCAGCTTGCCCGGCAGCAGCGTGTTGCCCACCAGCGCAAGGGGCAGGTACATAAACAAAAAGGAGACGGATGAAAACAGCACGCCTGCTTATTATCCCTTCAGTTTTAAATCAGAAATTGACCACCGGCACTTCGCCCGTTTCAAGGTAGCCGCGGATGGCGTTCAAAAAATTGTGGATTAGGATGGTCAGGCCCAGCTCGTTGAGGTGGATGCCCTTGTCGTTGGAGTAGCTGGCAGACAGCAGGCCCCTTTCATCCTTGAGGTTGAAGCCGGCGTCGATGAACACCAGGCCCATCTCCTGGCTCATCTCCTCCAGCGCCGCGTTGTACAGGTCCAGATGGGTCTGGTTGAAGCTTTTCTTTTCATTGGCCGCCGTCATGGGCGTCAGCGCCAGGATAAAAATCCGGATGTCGGGCAGGCGCTTTCGGATGTTGTCAATCATGGCGGTGAAGTGGCGCCGCTCGCGGTCAGGGTGGGTGCCGCCGTTGTCGTTGACCCCCAGCATGATAAAGACCTTGCCGGCCTCCCGCCGCACCAGGCCCTCACTTAAGCTGACGCGGCTGCCGCGCACCATGAGGTTGGCGCCCTCCCAGGTGTCCGTGCGGCTGGCACGCTGCAGGGTATAGCTTTGCGCGGCCAGAAAGGTGGCATTGCCAATCAGGTCCTGGCCCTCGGCCTTGCGCGCCTTGGTGTAGTTGTTCCACTGCTGCATGATGGAGTCGCCCACAAAAACGGCGTCATCAAAAAAAGCCAGCAGGTCTTCATCCGTGACCTGGGCCATGGCAGGCTGGGCCAGGGACAATACAAGCGCCAGGCACAGCAGCAGGGACGCAAAGCGGTTCGGTCTTTTATGTGTATTCATCATGACGCACCTTCCTTGTGGTGATTGTGCGCGAAATCCTCCAGCGTGTCAATCACCAAAGCCTTGATGTCTGTTGAAGCTATTCCGCTTCCACCTGCATGCTCATCTGCGTCCTGGCGTAGTCCTGCAGGCTGTTCACCAGAATCACCACCGCCTCGTCGCTCAAGTGCACATAGCGGTCGCGCGACATGGCCCTGTCCAGGAAGCCCTCCGCGTTCTTAAGCGCCGTGGCCACGTCCACAAAGTGAAAGCCCATTTCCCGGCTCAATGCCTCGATGTTGGCATTGTAACGGTCAATCTGCGCCTGGTTGAGCTTCTTGATTTCCCGCTCCTTCACCATGGGCGTGAGGCTCAAGGCATAAACCTCAATGCCGGGCACCGCCTCGCGGACTTGCTCCACCATGCGCCGCCAGTAGCGCACATCCCGCTCCTCATCAAAGCCCGGGTAGTCGTTCATGCCCACCAGGATAAAGACCTTTTTGGCCTCCATTACCCGCAAGGCTTCCTGCAGGGGGTATTCGCGCCCGCGGTATTTGAGGTTGACCCCGGTCTGCAGCTTATCCCGGCTGGCGTGGTGCAGGGAATAGCTGTTGGCCACCAGGAAGCGCGCCTCCCCAAAGGGCAGCAGGCCCTCCTTTTTCTGGGCGAGGTTAAAGCGCAGCAGCTGGTTCATCAGCGAGTCGCCCACAAACACCACCTCATCAAAAAAGGCGGCGGTGTCGGAGCGCTGGCCCTCGGACGCCAGCCCAAAAGCGGGCAGCATCAGCAGCGCCAGCAGGAAAACCACAGTTTTTTTCATCTTCATTCTTTCTTAGCGCGCGGGCACAAAGGCCTGCACCGCGCCCACGCCTTCCACCAGGGGCTTTAGGGTGTACTCGGTGTCCGCCTGGATCATGCCCATCACTTCGCTGGCCAGGTCCCCCGTCACCGGGTAGGGCTGGTAGTTGTTGCGCGGCTTGGTGGCGGAGATGTTGTAGGGGTGCAGGGTGAGCCGGCTGCCCGCAAAACCCAGGCTGTCAAAGGTCATGTCTACGCCCAGCACCATGGAGGGATATTCGATGTCCCGGGGCTTGCGGTTGCCGCCATAGGCGAAATTGCCCAGGGAATACACAATCTGCCGGTCCTTGTAAATTTCCAGGCCCTGCAGCACATGGGGGTGGTGGCCTATCACCAGGTCGGCGCCCATGTCGATGGCATAGCGCATATTCTCCGTCTGCAGCTTGTTGTGTTTGGGATGGTACTGCCGCCCGCCGTGGTAGTTGAACACGACGGCGTGCACGCCCTGGTCATTCTTCAAGGCATCAATCTGGGCTTTGAGGCCCTTTTTGAACCGGGGAAACTCCGTCTCCCCGTAGCCGATGAAGGCGATTTTATAGCCGTCTTTTTCATAGATGACTGCCTGGTCGTGGTAGGCCCAGAGGATGCCCGCCTTGTCCAGGGTATCCTGGGTGGAGGCCAGGCCAATCTTGCCAAAGTCCAGGGAGTGGTTGTTGGCCAGGGTCACCCCTTCCACCGAGCCCAGCGTCAGGATGTTCACGTACTCCGTCACCCCGCGGAAGTTCCACTTCAGGCTTTTGTTCTGGCCCCGGCCGCTGTCGGCCAGCACGCCCTCCAGATTGACGAAGGTGAAGTCGTCCTTTTCAAAAATCTCCCTGGCGTACTTGAGGAAATAACCATAGTCCCCCTGCTCCTCCGCCATCACCTTGAAGGTACCGATGGAATAGCCCATCCAGCCCTCATGCCCGCCCAGGGTGACATCCCCGGCAAAGGACAGGCTGATGGTGGTCTGCTCCTCCATCACCGCGGCGCTGGGGACCAGCACGCAAACCAACAACAAAAAAATCAGCTTCCTCATGGCGCGCGGCCCTCCAGGTAGGCGTCGGTGTACCCGATGCCCATCACCTCGTTCTGGGTGCGGGCGTTGTCCAGCACGCCGTTCTTGTCCAGCTGGTTGAGCTGTTTGCCCATGAACACCATGGCGGAGGTCCAGCCGCCGTCCAGGTTAAAGGCCTGCACGCAGCCCAGCTCCTCCATCAATTCGGCCACCTGCAGGGCGGTCATGCCCTTGGAGGGGCGGATGCGGCCTTCCACGATCACCGCGAAATAATGCCCGCGGGTGACCATGCCAAAGGCGGCACGGGGCTGGAGCGTGGTGCCGTAATCCTTGTAGGTGCGGTTGATTTCCCCGTCCCGGATTAAGTAAGGCCCGAAGGACAGCACGTCCCTGGCGCCCATGTCCACCAGCTCCTGGGCGGTGACTTCCGCGGCCTTGAACACCTTCATGTCCCCGTTCTCAAACAGCGCCATCATGTCCAGCGGCGGGTAGACATTGCGCGTGGGCGAGGCCGGCTTGTCCACCAGGATTTGCCCGCCGCGGATTTCAACGCCGATGGCCAGGTTCTTCTTCTCAGCGTTGGCGCGGCCGATGCGGTAGATGAAATAGTCCCCATCCATGGA
This sequence comes from Clostridiales bacterium, assembly GCA_012521895.1. Lineage (GTDB taxonomy): Bacteria > Bacillota > Clostridia > Christensenellales > Aristaeellaceae > UBA6115. The sequence goes on along the minus strand of JAAYLK010000015.1, from coordinate 21,825 downwards.
GAAAACCAGGTTGTGGTTGCGCATGATGACCGCGGGCTTTTCCAGGTACAGGCTGCGGTCCTCCAGCATGTGGTCCTGATTGAAGGGGTACATGGCAAAGTTCTTGCTGCCCTCACGCACAAAGATTTCGGCCGTCAGCCAGCGCAGGGGCACCGTCTCGTCCACATGGCGGATGATGTTGATGCGCAGGTCCTGGTTGGCATAGCGCCAGCGGCCGTTCGTAGCGTCAATGAAGACGAATTCCTGCTCCCCCGCGGGCAAAAAGCCTTCCTCTGTCAAATGGGGAAAGCCATCCGTGTTGATTTGGCCCATGGGCTGCTGCGTGGGCACCGGGGTGGGCACGGGCGTGGGCGCAGGGGTGGGAAGGGGCCGGCCATCAGGGGTAAAGGCATAAGGGTCCGTGAGGCTGCCAGAGCCGGACAGGCCCGGCAGCATGGCCAGGTTCAGGGTCAGCAGCACGCGCACGCCGATGTTTTGGGCGGCGGCGGTGGTATAGCCCAGGGTGCCTTTGTCCAGCACCCGGCGCTGGGAATTGGCGGCGGACTGGGCCTTGTCATACATCCAGTAGCTGGCTTCATGCTCGCCATACACCAGCACGCCCCGGGAGACGGCGTAGGCGGAGGGCTTTGCCATGCGGTCGCTGTCGCTTAGAAAACCCAGGCTTTGGTCGCGCAGCTGGCTGGCGCTGGGCAAGCTGATGGCCAGCTGGTCCTCCGCCTTGGCGATGGCGTTGGTTTCCAATTGGTCAAAGGCGGTTTGGGCGAACTGCCCCAACAACCATTCCTGCAGGGAGGAGCCCTCAAAACCCTTGTAACCCCTGCCCTCGTGCGCGGGCTTGACGTCAAGAATGAGGTCGGACAGCAACAGGGCTGTCTGCCCGTCGTTCTTCAGCACCTGCCACAGGAGGGGCTCCACCTGCCCGGCGCTGCCCTGGGGATAGCTGCCAAAGACGGCGTAGGCCTTTCCGGTCTTTGCGTCAAAGCCGCGCGGCAGCGCTTCCTGGGCGGATGCCACTGACACCGCCAGCAGCAAAGCAATGAGCAGGGGGAGGATGCGTTTCATCAGCATGGGGCTCCTTTCAGGGCTGGGTCTTTGGGAAGGGCTCGTAGATGCCGCTGGGGAAGATGCGGCGGATGACGTCATAGCGGGGATGGTGCCGCCAGCCAAAGCTGGTGGACCGGCTCCACTCATACACGATGTGGGTATTGGGCAAGGCGGCTTCCAGCTCGGCCTTTTGTTCCTCTGTCAGGAAGTTGTCCGGCAGCCACAGGCGCTCCAGCTGCGTAAGCCCCAGCAGCGGGGTCACATCCGTGATTTTGTTGCGGCAGATGTTCAGGTCAAGCAGGTTGGTCAGGCCCGAAAGCGGCGTCAAATCGGTGAACTCGTTCATGAACAGCTCCAGGTACTCCAGCTTGGGCAGCTGGGCCAGGGGGCTTAAGTCCTTGATGTGGTTGTCCGCCACAATCAGCACGCGCAACTCGGGCAGGGCGGTCAGAAAAGTCAAATCGCGGATGGCGTTGTGCCCCAGGTCCACCGCGCGCAGGGTGGGCGCGTACTTGATGTTTTCAAAGCGCTTTTCCCCCACGCGCTGGTCCTCCGGCGTGTTCATGGTGGAGTAGGCGGTCTGCTCGGTGGAGATGCTTTTTTTCACCAGCGGAAACTGGCACACGATGCGCAAACCGGGGTAGTCCGCGTACAGGGCCTCCAGGTCCTTGACGCTGACGCGCAGGCCCGGGGCGTTGAGGTGGTTCAGCTTGGGCAATTGGTCAAGGTAGCCGCGCAGCCGGTCCAGGTTCACAATCTTCAGTTCGCCCAGGTCCAGCGTTTCCGTGTTCCGGCTGACGGTGAAGCGGTCATACAGCGTCAGGCTGTCCTCCGCGAACGCCAAAGCCGCCAGGCACAGCAGCGCCGCCAGCATCACCAGCAGTTTTTTCATGCTTGTTCCCTCCCAAGGCCCAGGGCGCGGCCTGTCACCAGGGCAAGCCCCATACAGGACAGCAGCACCAGGCCGTAAATGAGCAAAATGGGCCAGTTGGTCTTGTCGATGGCAAACTCCATGCCCACAATCACGCCAATCAGCAAGAAATAGGCGATGAACGAAACAATTTTCTTCCCTTTCAAGCCGCCGCGGCGGAACAGGCCGCAGGCCATCAGGGCAAACAGGGTGATGGCGCACAGCAACTGCCCGGCGCGCACAAAGCCAAAGGAGATGACTTCGTCCTCGCGCAGGGATTCAAACAGAATCTGGAAGGCGCAAAACAGCACCAGGGCCAGCAAGAATCTATCGCCGGCTTTGCCCTTGTGCTTGATGACAATCACTAAAAACACCAGCGCCGCCACACCCTCCAGCATGAAGATGGTCCAGCGCCATTCGCCCCATTCGTTGCCCACCGCGAATGGGAAAAAGGAAACAGCTGCCGGCGCTTCCTGCCCAAAGCCCATCCCGGCCAGGCCCTCGCAAAAGCGGCCCAGGGCCAGCAGCAGCAAAGACGGCGCCGCCAGCGCGTCCATCGTTTTCCCAAAAGAAGTTTTATGCATTTTCGCTGCAATCAAAGCGGCCAGGATTATCGCCGCCAAGGCGCCCCACAGGGTGTAACCGCCCTGCCACAGCCGGAAGGCCAAGCCATCCCCCCGCTCCAGAAAATAGGGCAGGCGCAGTAGCACATAGGACAGCCGCGCCAGCACATACCCAAGGGGCAGGGCAAGCAGCAAAAACCGCTCCGCCATGATACGAGGCAGCCCGGCTTTCAAAAAACACACGAACACCAAAACAGCGCAGGCCGCAAGGCTCAGCGCCATCCCCAGGGCATAGGCGGTGACGCTCACCGCCCCGATTGAAAACAGGGTGTTCATGGTCCGGCCTTACTCGCTTTTCCAGGCGGAGGCAAAAAAGATGATGTCCCCGATGGAGCGCATGCGCTGGGCATAGGGGCCGTTGATCTTCTCATTTTGAAACACGATGGTGGCGGAGGAGCCGCCGTCCAGGTTGTAGGCGATGTCCACATCCTCAAAGCTGCCCACCAGCTGGGCAAACTCGCCCATGGTCAGCCCCACGGAGTTGCGATCGTTGGGGCCTTCGCAGTAGATGACCCGGTAGGCAAGCGGGCCGGTCTGGGCCAGGGCGATGCGCTGGGCCTTTAAAAAGTCATTCTTGATGTTCAGCACATCGTCAATGATTTCACCTTCCACCACCAGCGCGGGGCCAAAGGTGAAGGCGTTGACAATGCTGGCCTTGTGCTCCTTCTCATACAGGTCAAGGGCGGCCTGGTCGGGCCTGATCAGCACGTTCAGGTTGCCGTCACGGTCAATGATGAGCACATCGTGCTCGCCCGTGGGCTTGTTGCGGTAGAACTGCCCCTGGCGCACCACATAGCCGTAGTTGTGGTAGAGGAAAAAGTCCCCGCCGATGGCGGCCACCGCCTTGACGCGCTTGGCCAGGGCAGCGCCCTGCACCTCCTGGGGGGAGCCATAGGGCCCCGCCTTCAGGGTGCGGACCTGGCTGGGGTCCTTCACTTGCACGGTCATGGACAGCCAGTTGGTCTGCTTGAAGCGCCCCTCCTCAAAGGCCACGGTGATCGAGGGGTCAGCATACCCGCCGTCTTTTGTATAGCCCCAGTCATAGGGCGGCACGCCGCCGGACTCATCAATCGGCAGGGTGATCACTTCGGCATAGGAATGGATGGCGGCGGAGGGCAGCAGCACCAGCGCCAGGGCGATCAGCAGGGCGATGATGATCAGGCGCAGCGCGCTTTTTATGGGGGAGGTCGTCTTGTCAGCGCTCATGCCGTCCTCATTTCAGGAAATAGGTCATCATATAGCCCCTGGTGCCGCGGTATTCCACCTGCGCCCAGGAGCCGCCGGCGGTGATGATATTCACCAAACTGCCATGGGGCACCCTGAGGGTGACAGAGCCTGAGGCGCTGGGGCGGGTGCGCAGGTTGACATAGCTGCGCTCGGGGTGGGTGACCGTTTTGGTGGGGGTGACGGGCAGGCCGTAGAGGGTGAGGAAGCGGGTCATCATGTAGCCGGTCTTGCCGGACAGGGGCACCTTCACCCGGCTCCAGACCGAGCCCTGGCTTTGCACCTGGATGGCGGTCTCCGCCTTGTAGGTGCCAATCACGCGGGAGCTGGTGGAGGGCTGCTCGCGCAGGTTGAGGCTGACGGCCGCCTTGCTCACAATGGCGTTGGTGGTGCTGGGGATGACCACCGGGGGGTTGGGCACGGGGTTGCCGCCGCTGGCGCCGCCGCCGGTCAGGAAGCTGGCGTCCATGAAGCCATAGGTGCCCGCCATGCCGATGTACCAGAACTTGTTGCCCTTTAAGTAGACATTGACCACGGTGCCCGGGGCGCCGGTGCCAATCACCATGGAGGAATAGGAGGGCGCGGAGCGCAGGTTGACGCTGCCGCCGTTTTTGCTGTAGATGGTGGCCGTGCCTACGGAAGACATGCCGCCGGACACGCGCAGGAACTCCTGGCGGAAGTAGCCGCGCATCCCGGAAATCTCCACATAGTACCAGCCGCCGGATTCTGAAATCACCGTGGCGGTGGCGCCGTTATAAAAGATGGCCAACACCTGGGCAGTGTAGGAGGGCGACTGGCGTAGGTTCAAAAAGGAGGAGGGGTTGGGGTTGTTCACCACGGCGATGCTGCCCGCCCCGCCGCTGCCGGGCTGGGCCACTTGCAGAAAGCTGCCGCTGAAATAGCCCACCGTGCCATCTGTCAGCGCCTTGCCGTTGATCCAGGAGCCCTGGATGTTGTACACCTCCACCCATTCCCCCCGGGCGATGCCGCCGATGATGCCATACTCGGTGCCCGGGCCGTTGCGGATGTTCAGCCGGTTGGTGTTGTTCACCAGCGCGTAGCCGGAAGTGGCAGCCTGCGCACCGGGCAGGACGCCAAGCAGCAGGGCTGCCAGCAGGATGATGCTCAGGGCTCGTTTCATGGGGCGTTCCTCCTTGACAGTAAGCTTTCCGCGGTGGTTTCGCGTTGTGTTCGTTCTATCAGTATAACGCAGGATAAGGGAAATTTCTTGCCAAATTTAGGAAAACTACGGAAAGATATCCAACAGCAACCTGTCCATCAGGTCAAAGCCCCGGCTGGTCAGCACCAGGGCATCGCCCGCCAATACCAACAAACCATCTTTGATGTGGCGGTGCAGGATGTCCCCCCACAGGTCAAAAACGCCGATGCCCTGGCGTTTTTCAAAGGCTTCAAGCGACAAGCCCTCCCTCAGGCGCAGCGCCAGCATGGCCTGCTCAAAGCGCTGGTCCGCCGCAGTCAAGGCCTCCATCTGCGGCGCTTCACCGTTTAAATATTCATCCAGGCCGTTCACGTTTTTTTGCCGCACGCCCCGGTACAGCCCCGCCGCGGACAGGCCAAAGCCCAGGTAGTCGTGGTAGCGCCAGGTGTTCAGGTTGTGGCAGCACTCAAAGCCGCTCTTGCAGTAATTGCTGATTTCATAGCGATGGAAGCCGTGTTTTTCCAGCAGCTCCGCGGTGTTCCAGTACAGCTCCCGCTCGACCTCGTCTTCCGGCAGGGGCAGTTGGCCCGCCTGGTGCAGGTCGTAAAAGGGCGTGCCCTCCTCCAGAATCAGGCTGTACACGCTCATATGCGCAGGCTGCAGCGCCAGCGCCTTTTCAAGGCTCGCTTTCAAGGCCTTCCAGTCCTGGCCGGGCAGCGCGCTCATCAGGTCGATGTTGAGGTTGTCAAAACCGGCGGCCCGCGCCAGCTTCACCGCTTCCTCCACCTGCGCCCAGGTGTGGATGCGCCCCAGGGTTTGCAGCTCCCCTTCATGCGCGCTCTGCGCCCCCAGGGACAGGCGGTTCACGCCCATGTTTTTCGCCATGTCCAGGTAGTCCCGTGTGAGGGTGCCCGGGTTTCCTTCACTGGTGATTTCAGCGTCCGTTTGCACATCAAAACAGTCAAACACGGTGCCCAGAATCTGTTCCAATTGAGCAGGTTTCATCAGCGAGGGCGTGCCGCCGCCCAGGAAGACGGTGTCCACCGGAAGCTTCCCGGTCTCCCGCGCCCGCTGCCTGATTTCACCGCACAGTGTTTGCGTGTACGCCTCCCTTTGGTGCAGCCGGCCCGCGTAGGAGGGAAAGTCGCAATAGCTGCACTTTTTCTCGCAAAAGGGCAGGTGGAGGTAGAGCCCGACAGGCTGTATGGTCATCCCTTCAGGTGTTCGGGGTTCAAGGGCTGCAGGTCCTCGGGCACAAAGCGGCCGTCCTTGCGGATCAGCACCTCATCAAACCACATCTCCCCGCCGCCGTATTCCGGGGTCTGGATGCACACTAGGTCCCAGTGGATGGTGGAGGCGTTGCCGTTATAGGCATTGTCATAGCAGCGCCCGGGCGTGAAGTGGAAGGAGCCGGCGATCTTCTCATCAAACAGGGTGTCCAGCATGGGGGCGGTGATGTAGGGGTTGACGCCGATGGCGAACTCCCCGATGTAGCGCGCGCCCTCGTCGCTGTCCAGAATCTGGTTGAGCAGGTCCTCCCGGCTGCCGGTGGCCTTCACGATTTTTCCGTTTTCAAAGGTAAAGCGGATGTTCTCATGCCGCACGCCCTGGTAGAGGCTGGGGGTGTTGTAGGCCAGGGTCCCCTCCACGCTGTGCTTCAAGGGCGCGGTGAAAATCTCGCCGTCGGGGATGTTCAACGCGCCCGCGCACTTGATGGCCGGCTGCCCCTTGATGGAAAAGCGCAGGTCGGTGCCCTGCCCCGTGATGCGCACCTTGTCCGTATGTTCCATGCGTTGTTTCAGCGCGTCCATCGCCTGATCCATTTTGGCGTAGTCCAGGGTGCACACGTCAAAATAGTAGTCCTCAAAGGCCGCCGTGCTCATCTGCGCCATCTGCGCCATGCCGGGGCTGGGGTAGCGCAGCACCACCCAGCGGGTGCGGGGCACGCGCACCTGGTCGTGCACCAGATGGCCATAGGTGGCGTTGTACAGCTTGTTCTGCTCCTGGGTGATGTCGGACAGTTCAAAGGCGTTGTCGCCCCCGCGCACGCCAATGTAGCAGGCGCACTGTGCCATGAGGGCGGCATCGGTCTCCCCCAGCCAGTCCAGCTGCTCCTTGGTGTAGCCCATCATCAGCCGGCGCTGGATTTTGTTGTCCGTCACCCGGATGTAGGGCAGGCCGCCGGCAGCGAACACGGCGTCCGCCAGCGCCTCGCCCAGCAGGTTGTCAATGCCTTTGAGGTCTATCCACACCTTTTCGCCGCTTTGCACCTTGCAGGAAAAATTCACCAGAACATCGGCCAGTTTGTTGATGCGCGGGTCTTTCATGTTGAGTCCTCCAACTATTTTTTCAGTCGTTTTTTTCGTGCCAAAGGCTGTTCAAAGAAATAGGTCAGCAAGGCCGACACAATCAGCGTCAAGGCCAGCGTCAGCAGCACATAGCCCAGCTGCCAGGCACGCTCGCCCACCATGTGCGGGTTTTCGTTGACGCTGGGCGGGATGCGCCACTTCTTCAGCTGCAGGGCAAACATCTGGTGCCACAGGTAGGCCTGGTAGCTGATGGCCCCCAGAAAGCCCGCCACGCGGTTGCCCAGCAGCAGGCGGATGCCGCCCACGCCAAAGCAGGCGCCCAGCATGATCAGGCCCGTCATCACCGACTGGGGGAAGCGCAGCCGCATCTGGCTGATGCGCACCAGGGGCAGCTCCCGCATGGACGCCTGGTGGCGGATCATCACCGCCAGGCCCATCACGCCGGCCAGCAGGATGGCGCTCATCAGCACGCGGGAGAGGCCGTCGTCCCTTGTCTGCTTTTCCACCCGGGCAAAGACCATCGCCAGCACAAAGCCGTTGAGGTAGACATCCATGAAGGCGGGCAGTTGGTTGAGCAGCATGGGCGTGTGCGCCTTTGTCATGGCGTAGGCGCGAAACAAAAAGGCCACGCCCGTGCCCAGGGACCAGGTGGCCAGCGGCATCTTCATAAAAACCCGAGCAAGCAGCGGAAACAGCAGGTAAAACTGCACCTCCACCCCCAGGGTCCACAAGGCGCCGTTGAGCGGGGTCTGGATGTTGGAAAACATAAACCAGGGGTGGGTGAAGGTGAGGTGGGCCAGCCAGTCCCGCGCGGCCTGCCACCAGGTGGCATAGCGTTTTTCGGGCAGGGCCACCACCAGAAAAATCACCAGTAAATGGAGCAAATAGCTTGGTAAAATGCGCCGTGCCCGCTTGCCATAAAAGCCCTCAAAGCCGGGCAGCATCCGCTTGTTTTCACGGGCGCGCGCGAAGGGCAAAAACAGCAAAAACCCCGACAGCAGCAGCATGGCATCCACAAAGAGGTAGCCGGTGCGCAGGTAGGGGTCAAAGCTGATGAAGGCGCTGCCCAGTTGAACGCTGGGCGTCAGCCAGGATTGCTGCCAGAGGTGGAAGAACACCACCGAAAACACAAACACCGCGCGCAGGCCGTTCAGCGGCGCGATTTGGCCGTTTTTATCAAGGGTTGTCTGTGCCTTGTACCAGGCGATCAGGCGCTGCAGTGCCACAGGGGGTCAGGCCCCTTCGTCAAAGCGCTCGCACTTGTAGAGCATGTCGGTCTTCATGTGGCGGATGGACAGGGCGTTCTCCCGCAGGTAGACGATGTTGTAGTTGATGTTCAGTTCATCCGGCCTGTCGCCCACCTGCAGCAGGTACTGGCGGGCGAAGTAGTACATCTCCTTGCCTTCAATCAGGCAGGTGCCGTCATCCCGGAAGATGAACTCCGCCCCCCGCTGGGAGCGCCAGCTGCCGATGATCTGGTAGGGGGTGCGGTCCAGCTTGCGGGTGGTCACATCCTTGTAGTCGGGAATCATCCGGTAGTACACCAGCGCCTCATAGGGCTTCTTGTCGCTGTAGAGCTCCTCGGCGTAGCGGTAGATGGCGTCGCGGTACATCTCCGGGATGTCCTTGTATGTTTCGCCGGTGTTCTCCATGTCCAGGTCTTGAAGTGCCGTGATGACCGCCTTCCAGTCCTTGTTCTTCACGCCCTCCTGGGCAGCGGCGTAGGCAGTTTCAAAGTAGGCGGCGTAGTTGCCCTGGCTCTTTGTGCCGGCGTCCCGGTACTCGGGAATCAGGGCGTACAGGCGCGCGGCCTCGCCCAAATCGCCCTCGGTTTCCTTTTGCCCGGCCAGGGTGTAGACAGCGCCCGTATACAGCTCCTCGGCGTTGCCGTAAGCGCGGATGTCCGCAAGCAAATCAATGGCCGCTTGCAGCTGGTTGTTGTTCAGCGCTTCCAGCGCCATGGCGTGCCTGGCTTCAAAGAATTTGTCCCGGGCGTCCAGGTAGGTGCCCAGGCCCTCAAACAACCCGGCGGCCTGCTCATATTCTTTCTTGTCCAGGTGGGCCTGCGCCATCTGGTAGACGGCCTTGTTCAAGTAGTCCCGGCTCTGGCCATAGTCACCCAGGGCCGTGAAGGCCTGGATGGCCTGGTCGTTGAGGCCCTGGTCCAAAAGCTGGATGGCCTGCTGGTACCTGGCGCTTTGTAGCGCGTCCTCCACCCCGCGGTAATCCGGAATCTGCTCAAAGGCCGCGATGGCCCCGGCGTAGTCCTTCTGGTTGGACAGGAGAACGCCCTGGTCAAAGCGCGCCTTGTCCGCCAGCGCCTGCGCGTCCTCATAGCCCGCGGCCAGGCTGAACAATTCCCCGGCCAGGGCCAGTTCACCTTTGTTTAGCGCCTGTGTGCCCAGGTGGTAGTTCACCGCCTGCAGCTGTTCCTTCGCGCCCTCGGTTTCCCCGGCCAGTTCAAAGTGCGCCTTGGCGCCCTCATAATCCCCCGCTTCCACTGCTTTTTTACCCATCTCATAGGAGGCCCTGGCCGACAGCTGGGCGCTGTCGCGGTAGGCCAGGATCTGGTCAAAGTAGGACTTGGCCTTTTCAAACTCGCCCTGGGAAAGCATCTGCACCGCCGGCTCATACAGGCAGTCCGAAGCCCTGCGGAAGGCGTCCAGGTAGTCCCCGGCCTTTAAGAACTTGTCCGCGGCCTCCTCAAACTGCTGGGAGGTGAACAGCAAATCGCCCCAGCCGTAGTAGGTCTCCTGCAGTTTCAACTGGGCGGTCTGACGCTCCGGCAATTGCAGGAAGAGGGCCTCTGCCTGGGCGTATTCCTTGTTCTCCAGGTGGTTGAGGGCGGGCAGGTAGAGGCAGTCCTCCGCCAGGGTGTTAGCGTCGCGGTAGGCGCCCAGCGCCAGCAGCTTTTCCCGCGCCAGCTCGTAGTCCCGCGCGTCCATCAGGGATTTCGCCCAGTCATACCGCGCGCTCAGGCTGCGGTCCGCGCTGTCGTCATAGCCTTCCAGGCTGTCAAAAATCTGCACCGCCTGCTCATAATCCCCCGATTGCAGCACCAGTTCCCCCCGGCGGTAGCGCGCGGACTGGAACTGCGCCTTGCTGTCGCGGTAACTGCCCAGGGCGGCAAAGAGATCCTCGGCACTCTTCATGGCGGTGACATTGCCGTTGTTCAAAAAGCGCTCGGCTTTGCGGTAGTCGGCTTCCTTTGCCATCTCGGCGGCGTCGCGGTAGTCCTCCAGCGCCAGAAACTGCTCCTTGGCCACGTCAAACTGGTTGTTGGTGAGGGATTGCTCTGCCTGGTAGTAGTTCCAGGCCGGGATGCCGTAGTTGATGGTGCCCCAGGTGCCCGCCGCCAGCAGCGCTAAAATCACAAAGGCCAGGATGCTGCGGCGGATGCGCTTCTTGCGGCGGATTTCCTTCTGCTCGCGCTCCTCCTGCATGCGCCCGGCTTCCAATCGCGCTGCCTGGGCCTTTTCCTCCAGCTCGCTGTCGCGCTTGTAAATCAGGGTCTCAATGGCGGCCTTGTTAAAGCCGGTGAACTGGGCGTGCTTGTCCCTGGTACAGCGCATGCACTCCCCGGCGCTGGCCGGGTTGGGCCGTCCGCACAGGCAGACCCAGACCGCGCCCTGGTCGCTGGGGTAGCCCTGGACGTCAGGGCCGGCCATCTGGTGCAGCAGGTCCAGCTGCCTTGAAGGCTCCAGGCGGTTGCTGCGGTACTCGCTCATCTCCCCAGTGCCCCGGCGCCAGACCGTGCCGTCGATGAACCAGACCTTTTCAATGATGAAGTCCATGCGGGAGGCCAGGTGCCCGTCATCCGTCGCGATCAGCACCTCAAAGGCGCTGCGGGGCTGGCCGTCCAGGCCGTTCACCCGCTCCACCTGCCGGGCATACTGCATGTCGTCCCGGTCAAAGCTCAGCAAGGCGGCCTGCAAGGAAACCACCGCCTTGTCAGACAGGTTGAACAGGTTGAGGCTGACCACGGGGTATTCCTCCGTGGGCAGCTTGAAGTGCCACAGCTCCACCGGGCAGGTCAGGTCAATTTTCATGGCGGCTCCTCATCGCAAAACGAACACTTAGTTTTTGTATATCCCTAACGAAAGCAGAAGCGCAAAGATGGGGTGAGGATTTTTGATGGCTCCGCAAAGCCGAAAGAGCGAGGAGTAGTCGCAGCCTACTTTGAGCGAATGAGGTGAAGCGGAGGCGCGAAAAGACCATCCCATCAAAGCGTTAATGATTGAGTTAGGGATCAGAGGTAAGTAATCGACATGCTGACTAAAACATCGTCCACAAACTCCAGCAGCAGGCCCACCTTGTTTTCCTGCACGCTGACGGCGTAGTACAGCAGGGTGCTGTCCTCGTTGACCACCATCAGCCCATAGGGCGGGTTCTGGTTGAGGGCATCGCCGTACAGCTCCCCGCCGCCCTGATGCAGTTCGCCCGTGTGCTCAAAGCGGGAGATGGCCTGGGCCAGGGTGTCCTTGAGGCGCAGGCCGCGCGGGCCTTCAAAGCTGCCGCCGTTGACCAGCATGCGCTGCAGCTGGGCGGTTTCGCCCTTCACGATGAACACCAGCTCCATCCCCGGCCACTGAAGGTTTTGAATCCGGCTGCCGTTGCCGTTGTCCAGGGTTTCCTGGTTGGCGGGCTCGCCCAGGAGGGCGGCGGCGTTTTCGGGCGTGGTGTCGATGAAGTCCAGCCCGCCCAGCACCATGTCCTCCCGCGAGAAGCGTGTGCCCTCGCGCTCGCCAAAGGCCACGTACTGGTGCTCCTCCTGCAGGGCGCGCAGGGCGGCCAGTTCATCCCCGGCTTCCTGCTGGCTCAAGGCCGCCATGCCCGAAAAGCTGCGGATGGCAGAGACCTTTCCCTGGTCAATGGTGTACTGGATGCCCGCGCGCATCACGCCCTCACCGGCCTGGTAGTACACATCGTGCTCCACCAGCTGGACGTTTTGTCCATCGCGGATGACAAAACCCGCGCTGACGGCGGCCGGCAGTTCGCCCGCGATGTACAGCACGGCGCTGTCCATGGCGCCAGACAGGAAGGGGTTGTCATTGGGGAAGAGGGCCAGCACCTCCTCCAGCGTCATGCCCGGCAGGCTGCCGCGGGGGCCCATCAGCGCCGGGGCTTGGTGGGCGGGCTGCCCTTCGCCTACTACCCCATCCTGCTCATGCGCGTCCGCAAGGCCGGTCAGGGCCGCGCCCAGCACCAGGGAATCGGCGCTGACGTCGCCGCCGGCCAGGCTGATTTCATAGTTGGCCCCGCGGGCCAGAAACACGCCCTGGTCCTCAAAGGGGGGCAGGTCTTCTTCAATCGCCGCCTCCAGCAGCGCCTGGGAAAACTGCTCGATCTCCGCCAGGCGGATGGGCTCGGGTGAATCCTCAGCAATCGCGAAAACAAGCAGCATCAGGATAAGGCAAATGAACAGGGTCAAGGAGCGTTTCATAGTCCTTCCTTTCCGGGCAGCAGGGCGTCCTTGGCCCTTTTCTCCCAAAAGCCCATGGAGATGGCATCGGTGGGGCAGGCGTTGACACAGTCGCCGCAGCGCACGCATTCCGCGTGGTTTAAGTCTTTTTCACGGGTGGGGTCCAGGCCCATCTGGCAGGCACGCGCGCAGGCGCCGCAGTGGATGCACTTGTCCTCCTTCAGCCGCAGGCGGTACAGCGCCACGGGGTTGAGCAGGCCATAGGCCGCGCCCAGGGGGCAGACATACTTGCAAAAGGGCCGGTAGATGACAAGGCAGGACAACAGGGTGAGCCCCAGGATGCTCATCTTCAGCACGAACAACGCGCCGGTCTCAAAGCGGGGGCCCTCACGCGGCAGCAGCTTCACCGGGGGCATGCCCGGCAGCGCCGCGGCATTTGCAGAAGGCGCTGTGTCCGCGGGGCTGAAGTAGACCAGGGGGATGCCCGCCTCCAGGGCGCCCGCGGGGCAGACATACTTGCAAAAAGTCGGGGAGGCCTCCCCCGCCGCGTTGTTGAGCACCATGGGCAGCAGGATGACCATCACCAGCAACATGGCGTACTTGACGTAGCGCAGGGGCTTGTCCAGCTTGAAATGCTTGATTTTCTTGGGGAAGGGAATCTTGTGCAGCCATTCCTGAATCAGCCCGAAGGGGCAGAGGAAACCGCATACCATGCGCCCCAGCGTGGCGCCCGCCACCAGCAAAAAGCCAAACACGTACAGGGAGAGGTTGAAACTGCGGCTGCCGATCACCGCCTGCAGTGCGCCAATGGGGCAGGACAGCAGCGCCCCCGGGCAGGAATAGCAGTTCAGCCCCGGGTGGCACAGTTGCTTCAAATTGCCCTGGTAGATCTTGCCCGCGGCAAAGCCGGTCACATAGGAATTGCTGGCCGCCGCCACAAACAGCTGCACCGCGGCGCGAAAGCGCACGCGCTCGGTTTTCACGCGCTTAGCCAATGCCGATGCACTCCAGGCAGATGCGGATGGCCTTTTGCAGCACGATGCCGGCCTCGCCCCGCATCACGCCCCACGCAATCAGCACAGCGCCCAGCACAATGAGGGGAAGGGTCATTGTCCGCAGGCGGTCAGCCCTCGTTTTTCCCATCTTCCTCTGCCTCCATCTTCAGCAGAAATTCGTCAATCACCTGGGCCCAGCCTTCCTTGTCCTTGGCGGCGGTGATGATGTCGCGGATGTAGCCCTCCGAATCAATCAGCCAGGTGGTGGGCAGGACGGACACGTTCACGCCGTACTGCGGGTCGTTCATCAGCACCAGCAGGGTGATGTCCGGGTTCACCAGGGGGAAGGTCAGCCCCAGGTCAGCCTGAAGCGCCATCGCCAACTCGTTTTTTTCCGCGTCCGGCATCACTTCGCCGGCTTCTGTCACCGTCAGCCCCTCGCTGTGCAGGCCGATGATGTTGATCTTGTCGTCGTATTCCTTGGCCAGCTCATCCAGGTGCGGCATCTCGCCGATGCAGGGCGGGCACCAGGTGGCCCAGATGTTGAGCAGGATGGGCTTGCCCAGGAAGACCGAGGTGTCAAAGGGTGTGCCGTCCAGGTTTGTCAGCTTCATGCCGGCGAAGAAGTGGTCGCTCACGGGCGCTTCTTCAGCGGTTTCAGCCAGGGCCGCGCCCAGGGAGAGCGTCAGCACCAGTGCCAGCAGCAGGGCCGCCAGGCGGTTTTTTGTCAGGTTCATCAGGATTCCTTTCCATCCGGCGCGATGCGCGCGCGGATCAGCGGCATAGTTTGCGGGGCGGTGTCGAAAAATTCCAGGGCGGAGGACAGCAGGTCCAGGCCGCGTTTCACGTCCTTGTTGTGGTGCAGCAGGGCGATGTCCTCGCCTTTTCTCACCCTGTCCCCGATGCGTTTGTACAGCACATAGCCGGCACCCGGGTCGATGGCGTCCTCCTTGGTCAGCCGCCCCGCGCCCAGGGCCTGGGCCGCCATCCCGGCCTGCTCGGTGTTGATGCGGGCCAGGTAGCCGTCCCGCGGGGCCTTGAGCGCGGTGGTGTGCTTGGTCGTTGGCAGCAGGGAGGTGTCCTCGCACACCCGGCCGTCCCCGCCCTGGGCTTTAATCATCTGCCGGAATTTCTTGAGGCCGCTGCCGTCGTTCAAGGCCTTCTTCAGCATCTCAAGCGCCTGGGCCTCGTCCGTCGCGAGGTCAGACAGCAGCAGCATCTGGGCGCCCAGTTGCAGGGCTACCTCCATCAAGGGGCCTTGCACGCGGCCGGCTAGCATATCAATGGCTTCCTTCACTTCCAGGGCGTTGCCCACATGGCTGCCCAACGGCTCATCCATGGCGGTGATCAGGGCGGCCATTTCACGCCCGGAGCGGCGGCCGATGTCGCACATGGCGCGCGCCAAGCGCATGCAGTCCTCCATCGTCTTCATCAGGGCGCCCGATCCCAGCTTCACATCCAGCACGATGCCCATGGCGCCGCCGGCCAGCTTCTTGCTCATGATGGAGGAGGCGATCAGCGGGATGCTGTCCACGGTGCCGGTCACGTCGCGCAGGGAATACAGGCGCTTGTCCGCAGGCGCCAGCTCGCCCGACTGGCCCACCACGCAGCAGCCCACCTCGCGGGCGATGCGCAAAAAGTCCTCCTCGGGTAACTCAGTTTTGAAACCGGGGATGCTCTCCAGCTTGTCGATGGTGCCGCCGGTGTGGCCCAGGCCGCGGCCGGACATCTTCACCACTTTGCCGCCGCAGGCGGCCACCAGGGGCGCCAGGATGAGGGTGGTGGTGTCGCCCACGCCGCCGGTGGAGTGCTTGTCCACCGGGATGCCGCCCACTTCGGGCTTCAACATATCCCCGGTCTGCGCCATGACCAGGGTCAAATCCGCGGTTTCACTGGGGCTCATGCCGTTGATGCGAATGGCCATGAGCAGGGCGGCCAGCTGGTAGTCCGGCGTGGCCTTGTCCGCGGCGAAGGCGGCAAATTCCTGAAGCTGCGCTGTGGACAGCTCCTGCCCCACCTTCTTTGCGTTAATCAGGTCAATCAGAGCCATGGCCCCTCCAGTTCATACAATTTCTCATCAGGCAGTATAGCACAAGGGCTAGGCCCGCGCAAAGAAATCAAGCCCCCCGGCAGGGCGCTTCCGGGCAGGTTTTCTAAAATGTTCACAGACCGGGTTTGAACCCTGCCTTCATGGTGTTTTGTCCCTGCCCCGGGTATGCTATAATTGAATGGGGTTTTATCTGAACCCTTAAGGAGGTGCTTTTATGAGAAGCAAACCGGTCCGGCTGACCGTCACAGGCGTGGCCTACAACCGCAACGACGAGGACGAGGCCATGCACATGACCACCTTTGGCACGCTGTCAGGCGATGCCCGGGGCTGGAAGCTTCGCTATACCGAGCGCCGCTCCGACAGCGATGAGAAGCACGACATCACCATGACCATGGACGATGGCGTGGTCACCGTGGCGCGCAAGGGCGCCTACGCCAGCGACCTGGTCTTCCGCCAGGGCCACCGCTTTGAAGGCAACTACCAAACCCCCTTTGGCGACCTGAGCATGGGCATTTACCCCACCCAGGTCAACTACAAGGTGTCCCAGGAGGGCGACGGCGAGGTCAGCCTGCGCTACCAGCTGGACATCCAGGGGCGCTACACCTCGGTGCACAAGCTGGACATCGCCTTTGAAACCAACAAGAAAACCGGCAAGGCTTGACCCCTTGGCCGGGCAGCTGCGCGCGCTGCTGAAGGGCCGGGGCTTCATCCGTCGTGACCTGTTCCGCCGCGCCCTCTTTGTCAGCGACTACGCGCACAGGCAGGACGCGCTGACCACGGCGGCGCTGGACAGCCTGCTGAGAGAAAACGGCTGGCAGGTACAGCGGGAGAACGGCCTGACCCTGGTGGATTTGCCCTATGAGGGCTACCAAACCTTGTTTTCCAGCATCGCCCGGTCGCAGGGTGAACCGCGGGCAATTGGCCTTTCCGCCCTGTTCGCCCGGCATGAGACCGCCTTCCTCCCAAACATGCTCTCAGACGCCAGGCAGGCGCTGCTGCAGTGGGACGCGGAGGAAGAAGGCGCGCTGAACACGCAGGCCGGGGCCGCGCTGGCCGTCGCCCTGCGGGAAAAGACGCCGGTTCCTTCCTACTACCCCCTGTTGCTCAACACATACAAGGAGGCAGACGGATGCTGATTTCCTACCACGGGCATTCCGAGTTTTTGGTGGAGCTGGCCGATGGCCGCCGCGTGCTGTTTGACCCCTTTCCCCCGCAGGTGAACTTTCCCCAGCGCAGGGTGAGGGCCGACGTGGTGTCGGTCTCCCACCAGCATTTTGACCACAATTTCGTGGACAAGGTGGACGGCAAGCCGGTTGTGGTGGACACAGCGGGCAGCCACCAGCCGCTGCCGGGCATCCGGCTGCAGGCGGTGACAGCCTTCCACGACGACCAGCAGGGCAGGCTGCGCGGGGAAACCCTGTGCGTCACCCTGGAAGCGGACTGGCTCAAGGTCTGCCACCTGGGCGATTTGGGCGTGGCGCCGGACAAGGACCTGCGCGAAAAGCTGTTCATGCCTGATATTCTCCTGATTCCCATCGGTGGCACCTACACCCTGGACGCCCAGGCCGCCAAGGACACCATCGAGGCCCTGCAGCCGCGGGTCATCATCCCCATGCACTACAAGTCCGACCAGGGCGGCATCGACAAAATCACCACGCTGGCGCCCTTCCTGGAATTGATGCGCCCCCTGGCCCCCTCCACGCAGCCGCTGTTGCGCGTCACCCGGGAGGACCTGTCCCAGCAGCCCCGCCTGGTGGAGCTGACCGTCCGCTAAAGGAGCCGTATGGATTACCAAAAGCCGCAGCCTAAAAAGGAAAAACGCCGCTCCACGCGATTGAGCCTCAAGCGCCTGGGCATGCGCACCATGCCCTGGTATGTGCTGGTGGTGTGCTGCGTCGCCATCCTGCTGATGGGCTGGGCGGTGGCCGGGCGCTTTGACCAGGGCATCCACCGGCTGCGCGCTACGATTGACCAGGTGGACGACCTGGTGTTTGAAAAAGAGCGGGAGATTTTGCGCCTGTCCGAGCAGGTGCGCCTGGCCTCCACCGACCAGTTCATCGCCAACGAGGCGCGCACCAAGTACGGCTACCTCTTCCCGGGCGAGATCCGCTTTGTGGTCACCAACCCCGAGGTGCTGGGCCTGCCGCCCCGTACCCAATGACAGACAGCTACAGCGCGCGTACAAGCATCAAACGGGCCGGGGTGATCGCCATCGGCTCCAATTCCACGCGCCTGTTGTGCGCGGATGTGAACGCCGCGCTGTCAAACCCCGTCCGCGCCCGCCAGGAAACCCGGCTGTTTCTGGCCCTGTCAGGGGACGCTGCGCACAGGGCGCAAGCCCTGCCCAGGCTTGTTGAGGCGGTGGAGGCGCTGCGGCAAACGGCGCTGGCCGCGGGGGCGGAAACGGTGCGCTTGACCGCCACCGCCGCCGTGCGCGACAGCGGCCAGCAGGCGCGTTTCGCGGAAGCCTTGCGTCAGGGCACCGGGCTTAATTTGCGGGTGCTGTCGGGCGAAGAGGAAGCGAGATACTCCTTCCTGGGCGCGGCCCACCCTTATTTGGGCGAGGTGGGCGTGGTGGACATCGGCGGCGGCTCCACGGAACTGGCCATCGGCAGCGCGGACAGGTTGAACCTTGCCCTCAGCCTGCAGCTGGGCGCCTCACGATTGTATGCCGCCTGCCCCATGAATGCGCCTGGCTGCCTAAAGCCCGCGATGGAACAAGCCCAATCCGCGATAGGTGACGCCCTGTCAAACCTTGTAAACCCACCCAAGCGCTGGCTGCTGGTGGGCGGCACCGGGGTGGCGCTGGGCGGGCTGATCAAGCGGCAGGTCATCCACGATGCCCCGCGCACGGACCTGCCCTTCACCCTGCGCCAGGCGGAGGACGCCCTCAATGCCCTCATCGCCCTTCCCCCGCACCAGCGCATGGAACTGCCCGGCATGACCCCGGGGCGCGAACACATCCTGCCCACCGGCCTTGTCATCCTCACCGCGCTGATGAATCGGCTGAACCTGCGGGAGATGGCCATCACCCAGCGCAACAACTGCGACGGTTTCCTGTATTCCCTGGTGGACGGATTGACCTGATACCACTTTTTTCAACCCTAAAAAAACCGCGCGTTTTTCACTTTGCGATACACTTGCCCTCCGGCTGTTGACAGGCCGGGGGGCGGTTTTTATACTCAGACATAACGAGAACAGGTGTTCTTATTTATGCTGAACGAGGAAGGAAACGCACAGGTGTGACGAGGATTTTTGATGGCTCCGCTAAGCCGAAAGAACGAGGCGTAGCCTCGTCGGGATTCACTCCACTTCGTTCACCGCTGGGGCAAGCCCACCGGTTCACTACATTCCGGAATCCCTCCTTTCGCACAAAAGCCCGCTTTTGTGCGTTAAGGAACCGTACCGGAGCGTTAAGCCCGGGAGGGCAGCGCCCGAACCGGGATGAGAGCGAAGGTCACGGTGACGCGGCAACGCGGAGGCGCAAAAAGACCGACGCAACAAAGCGTTTGCGACCGAGTTTAGCATCCAAAGGAGGATGCATGGAAACCAGTTTACAAGCCCTGCGCGCGGCCTTGAACCTAAGCGGGCTGAGCAGGAAGGAAATCGCGGCGCGGCTCTATTTAAGCCACAGCGCGCTCAACCGCAAGCTGCGCGGAGAGATTTCCTTTACACAGCGG
Source organism: Clostridiales bacterium (assembly GCA_012521895.1). Taxonomy (GTDB): domain Bacteria; phylum Bacillota; class Clostridia; order Christensenellales; family Aristaeellaceae; genus UBA6115. The sequence goes on along the minus strand of JAAYLK010000015.1, from coordinate 2,409 downwards.
GAGAAGGAGCACATCTTCTCCCTTGCCCAACAGGGGAGGGAGAAAGCGCTTTGACCGCCCGTGAACTGCTGGACCGCCACGGCGACCTGCTGGCGAGGGCCCAAGCCATTCAAAAGGATTTGGCCGCGCTTAAGCGCAAGCCGGGCAGTGCCAATGAGGAGGCCTGCCAGCGCCGCCTGGCGCGGCTTTCCGATGAGCTGCGCAAGTTGAAGCGCCGCCTCACCGCCAGCCAGGCGCGGCTTCTCCACCTGATGAAGCAGCTGGAGGACCCCCTGCTGTCCCAGGTGCTGTCCCTGCGCTATCTCAAGCTCTTAAGCCACCAGCAAATCAGCGAGGCCCTGCACTTTTCCCAGCGGCACATCCACCGCTTGCAGCTGCGCGGCATCCAGGAAATGGACCGCGTCCTGCAAGGGCCATAGGGAGCGCGATCATGAACAATACAGACCAAAGCCCGCAAAGCAGCTTGAGCCGCCTGGCGCGGGAGCTGCTGCTGGACCTGCTGCTGTCAAAAAAGCTGTCCGCCGGCGACCTCATCAAGCTGCTGAACGTGGACGACGATGCCGAATCACCCCGCGGCGCGGATTTTGTCATCCGCCTGTATGACCAGGAGGACTAAGGCGCGTGCCCACCCTGCATGTCCCCAAGGCGGCCTTCAACGCCTGCTACCTGCCCCATTTGGAGGCGCGCCAGCGCACCCAGATTTTTTATGGCGGCGCGGGCTCGGGCAAGTCGGTCTTTCTGTCCATGCGCGTGGTGCTGGATGCCCTGTGCGGGCGCAACACCCTGGTGGTGCGCCAGGTGGCGCGCAGCCTTCGCGCCAGCTGCTTTGCCGAGGTGCAAAAGTCCATCCACCGCCTGGGCCTTGCGGCCTTTTTCATCGTCCTCAAGACCGAGATGACCATCACCTGCAAGGTAAACGGCGCCCAGCTGCTCTTTCTGGGCCTGGACGACGTGGAAAAGATCAAGTCCATCACCCCGATCAAGGGCGTGCTGACGGACATCTGGGTGGAGGAGGCCACCCAGGCCAGCCAGCATGACATCAAGCAGCTGGAAAAACGCCTGCGCGGCGAAAGCGCCCACCGCAAGCGCCTGACGCTGTCCTTCAACCCCGTCAGCATCGGCCACTGGCTGTACAAGGCCTATTTCAGCGATTTTGATGAGGGCAAGGGCCTCCTGTGCCAGGAGGACCTGCTCATCCTGCGCACCACCTACCGCGACAACCGCTTCCTAAGCCAGGATGACCGCCTGGCATTGGAGAACGAGCGGGACGCCTACTTCCACAGCGTGTACACCCAGGGGCAGTGGGGCAGCCTGGGCGGCGCGGTGCTGACGCGCTGGCGCGTGGGCGACCTGCCCCAGGGCCTGGACGCCGCCCCTTTGCGCTGCGGGCTGGACTTTGGCTTTTCAAGCGACCCGGCGGCCTTCGTGCTGGCGCAGTACGACAAAAAGCACGGCCGCGTCTATGTGATGAAGGAATTCCTGCAAGCCGGGCTCACCAACGACCTGCTGGCGCGCAAACTCCGCGAGCTGGCGCCAGGCTGCCTGGTGGCCTGCGACAGCGCGGAGCCCAAATCCATCATGGAGCTGCGCCGCCACGGCATCCAGGCCGTGCCCGCCAAAAAGGGCCCGGACAGCGTGCTGCACGGCTTGCAGTGGCTGATGCAGCAGGAGCTGGTGCTGCACCCCTCCTGCAAACAGCTGCGGGAGGAACTGCTGGGCTACTGCTGGCAGCAGGATGAGCATGGCTTGTCCCTGCCCCGCCCCCTGGGCGAGGACCACCTGATAGACGCCCTGCGCTACGCGCTGGAGATGGACAGCACCGCCCAGGAGGCGCGCGTGCTGCGCCGCTGATTGTAAAAAGTACAAACTTTGTACCAATCCTGTCCGCCGGTGTAAACGGCGGATTATTTTACATCTTTTTCGTATAAGAATCCCCTTTTCATGTGCTTTCTGGTTGATGAAATAGTTGACAGGCGCAGGGCATCGGTGGTATTCTCCACATAGTCAATTTCAGACTGGACGCGCGGCCCCGCGGCGCGCGCTTAAGCCCTGCCCCCCTGTTTTTCCACCCGAATATAAGGCGGGTTCGCCTTGTAAAATATGAAGGAGACAATGGTATGAAGAAAATCCTGTCCCTGCTCCTGGTCGCTGTGATGATGTTTGCTACGGTTTCCGCGCTCGCGGCAGACAAAGTGGGTGTGGCCATGCCCACCAACTCCCTGCAGCGTTGGAACCAGGACGGCGCCAACATGAAGGCCCAGCTGGAAGCCGCCGGCTACGAAGTGGACCTGCAGTACGCCAACAACGACGTGGCCACCCAGGTCAGCCAGCTGGAAAACATGATCCTGGGGGGCGCGGAAGTGCTGGTAATCGCCTCCATCGACGGCTCAGCCCTGGGCACGGTGCTTC
>JAAYLK010000068.1 GCA_012521895.1 Clostridiales bacterium | reverse complement strand
ACGGGGATGGCGGCAAACAGCTGGTCTTCAGCGGTTGCATTCTTGTTGTACTCGTTCAGGTAGGGCAGGTGCTGGAAATAGTTGGCGTTCAGTTCGCCGGCGGAGGTGGCGGGGTTGGGCAGGACATAGTCGGTGAAGGTAACGATTTCAAGGTCATAGCCCAAGGCTTTCAGGTCGTCAATGACTTGCTCCAGCACCAGTACATGGGGGCTGGGTGTTGCGCCGATGACGATTTTCTGGTTTTCAGCAAGAGCGGCAACAGAGGACAGGGCGATGAGCAGAACCAGGGTCAAAGCGATCAGTTTCTTCATGGGGTACTCCTTTCATTTTGCGCTTCAGCGCTTGCGGTGATCCATTTTTTTGGTGATGTGGTTGCCAGAAATGGTAATGATCTGTACCAGGATGACCAGCGCGATGGCCGCGACGTACATCACGTCCAGTTTGCGCAGGTTCAAGCCCTTGGTGATGGCGATGGCGCCCAGTCCCCCGCCGCCTGCGGCGCTGGCCATGGCGGTGTAACCAAGGATGGTGACGGTGACGATGGCGGCGCCGTTTAACAGGGAGGGGAGCGCTTCGGGGATTAACACCTTCAAAATCAGTTGCAGGTCTGTGGAGCCCAAGGACTGTGCCGCCTCGATGACCCCGCGGTCAACTTCCAGAATCGAGCCTTCCACCATGCGCGCGACATAGGGAAAGGCGCTGATCACCAGGGGGAAGATGACAGCCTGTGTTCCAATGGCCCTGCCCATCACCGCACGCGTTACGGGGAAGAGCATCGCCAGGAGAATGATGAAGGGGATGGAACGCAGGAAATTGATGATGACACCAAGGACGGCGTTGAGTTTGGGCAGGGGCCGGATGCCGCTCTTTGCGGTCACTACCAGGAGCAGGCCCAGCGGCATTCCAATGAGATAGGACAAAATGGTGGAGGGGATGGTCATGTACAGCGTATCCCACAAGCCATCCAGCACCAGCGGCCAAAGTTGATCCCAGCTCATTGTTTATTCACCTCCCTCACCGTCAGCCCCTGCTGTGTCAGGTAGCTGATGACGGCGTGTTTTTCATCCAATGAAGCGGGCTGCTCGATGATCATTTGACCATAGGTCTTGCCCTGCAGATGATTCATGTTGGCGCTAAGGATATTGACATACACACCGGTTTCCACCGCCAGGCGGGAGATGATGGGCTCCTCGGCCGCTGTGCCGTCAAACACGATGCGCAAAGAGGGCACATCCGGGTCCTCCGAAGCCCGTTCCGGCAAGACGCCAAACAGCCGTTTCCCGGCTTCGGACTGGGTGTTGAGGAAAACCTCATCCACTTCACCTTCCTCCACCACCCGTCCCCCGTCCAGGATGGCGACCCGGTTGCAAATCTGTCTGATGACAGCCATCTCATGGGTAATCAGTAGAATGGTGATGCCCAGGCGGCGGTTGATGTCCTGCAATAGCGCCAGGATGGACTGTGTGGTCATGGGGTCCAGCGCGCTGGTGGCCTCATCACACAGCAGCAGGTCCGGCTTGCTGGCGAGGGCCCGGGCGATGCCAACGCGCTGGCGCTGGCCGCCGGACAGCTGGATGGGATAGGCATCCGCCTTGTCCTCCAGGCCGACGATCTCCAGCAATTCCTTGACACGCTGGTCCGCCGTTTTCCTATCCACCCCGGCAATCTCCAGGGGATAACGGATGTTGTGGGCGATGGTGCGCTGCATAAAAAGGTTGAACTGCTGAAAGATCATGCCGATTTTTCTACGGGTTTGCAGCAAGGTCTGCCGGTTCATGTCCAAAATGTTCTGATTGCGGTAGAGGATGCTGCCCTCATTGGGGGTGTCCAGGCGGTTGATGCAGCGGATCAGGGTGGATTTGCCGGCGCCTGACATCCCGACGATGCCGTAAATTTCGCCTTCATTGACGGTCAGGCTGATGTTGTTCAGCGCGATGACACGGTTCTCGGCGTCAGCGAATATCTTTGACAAGTTGTTGATCTCCAGCAGCACCTTTGATGACAAGTCCACACCCTCCATCCATAGAAAAAACCCGCTTCGCACTTAAGGAAAGCGGGTGATTGATTGACATGAATGCCCTCAACTAACGCAAACCAAGAAGCACGGGATCAGAAATCGCGCACATCATGGGCATTCGCATCATCATAGAACGCATTTTGATCCCTCCCCCCTCAATTTGATGTGTGTATGATACCCAGGCCGCGGCGCATAAGTCAAGCGCCATTTTTGCAAAACACGAATAAAACATACAGTGATGTGGATTTCCGCTTGATTACAGCCTGTTTTCGATATTACCGCATGTAAATTCATCCATTTGCTGCTCGGCTTTCTCCCAGGCGGCGAAGGCCTTGTCGACCTTAACTTGCAGGGCCTTGCACAACTGTGCTTGCCGGCTTGCCTTGACCGGATCAGAATAAATCGCGGGGTCAGCCTGCAGGTCCAACGCTTCATCAAGCTGCTCCTGCGCCTGGTGCGCAAGCAACTCCGCTTTTAACACCTGCTCCTTGAGTTCCTTGGCCCTGGCTTCCATTTCACGCTCAGCCTTCCGTTCTTTGGCCAGCTCTGTCTTTGTCTTTTCCGGCGCGTCTGGCAAATCACCCAGGATTTGCCGTTGATTTTCCTGAAGGTAGTCATCATAATTGCCTTCATATGCCGTGATGCCTTCAGCGTCCAATTCAAGAATCCTGTTGGCGAAGCGATTGATGAAGTAGCGGTCATGGGAGACCGCCAGGATGGTGCCTTCATAGCCATCCAGCGCCTTTTCCAGCGCTTCGCGGCTGTCGGCGTCCAGGTGGTTGGTGGGCTCATCCAGCAAAAGGAAGTTATCCTTCTTCAGCATCAGCTTCACCAGGCTGACCCGGCTTTTCTCTCCGCCGGACAGCAAACCCACAGGAACAAAGACATCGTCGCCTGAAAACATAAACAGGCCCAAGGCGCCGCGGATCTGGCTCTGGTTCAGCAGCGGGAAGGCGTCCCAGACCTCATTGAGCACGTCGTTGTCAAGCTTCAGTTCCTGCTGGCGCTGGTCAAAATACCCAACCTGCGCCTTGGGTCCGAAGCGGACCTCCCCCGCGTCCAGTTTCTCCTTGCCCATCAGGCAGCGCAGCAAGGTTGTCTTCCCAATCCCATTGGGGCCGATCAGGGCGACGCGGTCGCCGCCGCGGATATCAATCTCAATATCGGAAAACAAGGTCCGTTCCCCGAACGATTTGCTCAGGCACTCACCCTGCAAAGCGATCTCACCCAGCAAGCGCTTGGTTTCAAAGCGGAACATGACCTGCTTTTCTTCCTGCGGCCTGTCCAGGATTTCCATGCGTTCCAAGGCCTTCTCCCGGCTTTCGGCGGCACGGATGGATTTTTCACGGTTGAAACTGCGGAACCGCGCGATGATGGCGCGCTGGCGCATGATCTCCTTTTGCTGCTGTTGGTAAGCCTTGTTGCGCGCGGTAAAACGCTCATCCCGCTGGCGCAGGTAGCTGGAGTAATTGCCATGGTAGACCTCTGCCTGGCCAAAGAGCAATTCCACCATCCCGGTACACACAGCGTTTAAAAAGTAGCGGTCATGGGACACCAGGATGACAGAGCCGGCATAATCAGACAGATAGTTTTCCAACCAGCTCAAGGTGTTCATGTCCAGGTGGTTGGTGGGCTCATCCAGGAGCAAGAGGTCCGGTTTTTGCAGCAGCAGCATCACCAGGCCAAGCCGGGTCAGCTCCCCGCCGGAAAGCGTGCTGGCTTCCTGCATTTGCTGCGCGGGGGTAAAGCCAAGGCCGGACAGCACCCCCAGCACCTGGGAGTCGGCTTCATAGCCGCCCTCACGCTCAAACTGCTCCGTGAGCCTCGCGTAATCCTTGTAAATCAAGTCCAGTTCATCTTCACGCGCGGGGTCGCCCATCTGTAGCTCAAGGACGCGCATCTTCTGCTCAATGGCAAACACATTGGACAGGGCGCTTCTGGCAAGGTCCAGGACGCTTTTCCCGGCCTCGGGCTGGAAAATCTGGGTCAGGTAGCCGATCTTGATGTTCTTGGCGTAGCTGATCACACCCTCATCCGCTTGCAGCTCCTGGTTGAGGATGCGAAGCAGGGTGGTCTTTCCGCTGCCATTGGTGCCCACCAGGCCGATGCGCTCGCCGGTCTGAACGCTAAAGGAAACATCCTTCAGCACTTCATCAGTGCCAAAGGACTTGGCGACGTGGGCGATATCAAGAATAATCAAATTAAACCTGCCAATTGTAATAAAAAGGCCGGCGCGGGTGCGTCAGCCTTTCATGAAAACATTGTTTTACACGAAAATCAGAATCAGCCCCAGCACAACAAAGGCAGTGGCACTGGCCTTGGTCAGCAGGGCCAGCTTGCCTTCAATGGTCTTGGACTTGTTCTTGCCAAAGAAGCTGTTGCTGCTGCCGCCGCCCGTCAGCGCGCTGATGCCCTCGGCGTCGCCCTTTTGAAGAAGCACAGACACAATCAAGGCCAGGGAAGCAATCAGCATCAGGATGGTAAAGATAATCTGGACAGAAGTCATCAGGAATTCCCCCTCACAAAAATAACAGATTGATACTAACACGATTATGACAAAAATTCAAGCACAAAGCGCTGTTTATCCCTTATTTTGCCTTGGGCGCGTAGGTATAGCGGGCAATCAGGCGCGGGATGTTGCCGTAGATGCCATAGGCATCCGCGTAAATGCGGTAGCGCTCCCCCAACACCCAGGTGGTTTTGGTCTGATTTTCCAGCATCACAAGGCGCTCACTGCCGCTACCGTCTGAAGCATCCAAAATGACCAGCTGTGGCCGTGTACTGATAATCTCCTTCACAGGTCCTGTAAAGGTGTATATCTGGGTGTTGGCAATGCGGGTGTTCATGTTGGCCAAGAGGTCCGGGTACCCCCAGGAGTCAAGCGCCCAGGCCTTCTTGGTGTAGATGTCCGGGTCTGGCAGGTAGTAGATGTCATACTTGACGATGGTCGGGTTCTTATCCGGGAAATCGGCCCTGATCTCTACTGTGTTCATGCCGATTTTTGAGAAAATCGCGTTAAAGCTGAACACACCGGTGCTGCCCAGCTGGGAGATGTCCAGTTTTTCGTGGGGGCTGAGCACCGTGATGCTGGCACCCGCGCGCGTGGTGGCATGGATGGTCATGCGGTCTGAAGAACTTTCATCATCCAACGTGCTGGCCAGGTCCAGGGGGATGTCTTGAATGGCACGAAAAATGGTAATATCGATGGAATTTTCTCGGTAATACTGGCTGCGCACAGTGATGTTGATCAGGTTGTTGCCTATCGGCTGGATGGAAGCGTTGTAACTGATGAGGCCGTTTTGGGTGTTGACGAAGGACGAGAAATCCTCACCGTTGATGTACACCTTGCTGTTTTGCATCACATGGAAACGAATGTTGTAAACCGGGGTGCTCACTTCAAGGCGAGTTACATCGGGGTTGATCAGCGTGATGGGCGAGAGAGGGATGTCAATCGTGTATTTCACCACATCCATTTGTTTCTGCTCACCGGAACTGGTTCTGATATACGGAGTGAGTTCTATTTCCATGCTGGGCTCGGTCAGGTTTTCAATCAGCTCATACCAGATGTAGTCTGCTACCTGGAAGGTAGCATAACCACCGGTCACAATGTAGCTTTTGCGCAGCTCTTTGATATAAATCTGAGCTCCTTCAGGGGCCGGGATGGAAATGGTATGCGCCGCCATCTCATCCAGAATAGAAGCCGAAATAATCGCCTGCGGCATCACCGTCTGTTCACTGCGCTTGTCCAGCCAGGGGCTGATGACAAAGTTGTACAGCGCAAATGCGGATGCTGCCAGCATAAGGAAAGCGACCAGATAGGGCAGAACGCGCACACGTCCAATAATGCGCTTGCGCTTGGTTTTGGGCAGGGGTAAAGCCAGGTTGCTCCCGGAGATGGCGGAAGCGCGTTGTTGGGTGTAATTGATGTCATCACCGGCGATAGCGTAGTAAGTGGGTTGCTCGGTATAGCCGTCATAATCCACTGGGTGTTGGTCGCCCAGCAGTTGTTCCTGCCTGCGGCGCTCGCGCTGAGGGTCCGCAAAAAAGCGGTTGCGCCGGGCGGTAGCCGCCACCTGGGATCCGGAAGGTGCAAAACCACGAGAAGCGCCGCGAGAGCGCAGCTGGCGCTGTTTGATCTCCCCCTGGCGTTTGCGCTCATGCAGGCTGAGCATCTCCTGGGCTAGTTTGTCTAACTTGTCTGTATGAACGGCTTCATTGCCAAACTCATCCACACGGATAACTGTGGGATCGTCTTGGCCGATAGACGCGGCGTCCGTCAATTCTTTGGCTCGCTGGATCCTGGCAGCCTTCTGCTCCTGGTGGAGTGGCTCTCCGCAACGGAAACATTTAGGGAAGGTGGCCCTGTTCCAGTAGCCGCAAGCGGGGCATTTCACTTTAGATCAATCCTTGTCAACTCATTCATCCCCCATTTTCAGCACGGCGATGAATGCTTCGCTGGGCAATTCCACGCTGCCAAACTTGCGCATGCGCTTCTTGCCTTCCTTCTGCTTTTCAAGCAGCTTCTTTTTGCGCGTGATGTCACCGCCATAACACTTGGCCAGCACGTCCTTGCGCATGGCTTTCACCGTTTCGCGCGCGATGACCTTGCCGCCGATGGCGCCTTGCACCGGGATTTCAAACTGCTGGCGCGGAATGACATCCTTAAGCTTTTCGGCGATGTTGCGCGCCCGGCCATAGGCTTTGTCACGGTGGACAATCATGGTAAAGGCGTCACAGATTTCGCCATTGAGCAGGAAGTCCAGCTTGACCAGGTCGCTTTCCTGGTAGCCTGTCACCTCATAATCCAGGGAGGCATAGCCGCGGCTTCTGCTTTTGAGCTGGTCAAAGAAGTCATAGATGACTTCGTTGAGCGGCATGTCATAAGTCAGCTTGACCCGTCCGCCCACTTCATACTGCATGTCCTTGAATACACCGCGCTTGTCGCGGCACAGTTCCATCAAGGTGCCCACAAATTCCTGCGGGGTATAGATGGTGGCCAGCACATAGGGCTCTTTCATCACGTCGATGACGCTTTGGTCGGGCAGGTTGCTGGGGTTGTCAATGTCCACCACCTCGCCGTCCGTTTTGACGATTTCATAGATGACGTTGGGCACTGTGGTGATCAGCCCCAGGTCAAACTCCCTCTCAAGGCGTTCCTGGATGATTTCCATGTGCAAAAGGCCCAGGAAGCCGCAGCGGAAGCCGTATCCAAGCGCGGAACTGGTCTCCGGCTCAAAGGTCAGGGAGGCGTCATTCATGCGCAGCTTATCCAGGGCGTCACGCAGCGCGGGATAGTCCGCGCCATCAGAGGGATAAATGCCGCAGTACACCATGGGAACCGCCTGCTTATAGCCCGGCAGGGGCGCTTTGGCCGGCATCATGGCGTCGGTGATGGTATCACCCACCCGGGTGTCGCGCACTTCCTTGATGGAGGCGCTGACATAGCCCACCTCGCCCGCGGACAGCTTGTCGCAGGGCACAAAGCGCGGCGCCAGCTTGCCGACCTCCACCACTTCAAACTCAGCCCCGGTTTGCATCATGCGCATGCGCATGCCCGGCTGGAGGGTGCCATTGACGATGCGGACATAACAAATGGCGCCCTTGTAGTTGTCATACATCGCGTCAAACACCAGGGCTTGCAAGGGCGCGTCCGGGTCGCCTTCGGGCGGCGGGATGCGGGTGACGATGGCCTCCAGCACCTCTTCAATGCCAAGGCCCATCTTGGCTGACACCAGGGGGGCATCCTCTGCGGACAGGCCAATCAGTTCCTCGATTTCTTTTTTGGCTTCTTCCGGGTCCGCGCTGGGCAGGTCTATCTTGTTGATGACCGGGATGGTTTCCAGGTCGTGTTCCAGCGCCAGGTAGACATTGGCCAGCGTCTGCGCCTCCACACCCTGGGTGGCGTCCACCACCAGCAGCGCGCCTTCACAGGCCGCCAGCGCGCGGCTGACTTCGTAAGTGAAGTCCACATGGCCGGGGGTGTCGATGAGGTTTAGGATGTAAGTCTTTCCATCTTTTGCGGTGTACGTCATGTTGACGGCCTTGGATTTGATGGTGATGCCCCGCTCGCGCTCCAGCTCCATGCTGTCAAGCACCTGGTCTGTCATCTGGCGCAGCTCAAACACACCGGTCTTTTCCAGAATCCGGTCCGCCAGCGTGCTCTTACCGTGGTCAATGTGGGCGATGATGCAAAAATTCCTGATGTTCTCCAAGCGTTGTAAAGCCATGCGTCCTCCGTCAAGCGATGGGGGTATTGTCAAAATGCCGTTGCATTTGGTCATTGAGCAGGTTGATGTTGCCGCAGCCCATGGTCAGCACCAGGTCACCGGGCTGACCGTGTTCCAGCAGCCATTGTTCCGTTTCATCAAAGCCCGGGGTATGCACAGCGTTGATACCGTACCGCCGCATGCCGTCAATCAGCATCTGGCTGTTGATGTCCCCCGGGTCTTTCTCACGGGCCGCGAAAATGTCGGTCACCAGGGTGATGTCAGCGGCCTGGGTGCAGGTCAGGTAGTCTTCAAACAAGGTCTTCACACGGGAGAAGGTGTGCGGCTGCATCACCGCGATTACACGGCGCTTTTGCAAAACCGCCATGTCAACTGCAGCGCGCATCTCCGCCGGGTTGTGGCCGTAGTCGTGGTACAGTTCCATGCCCTTGACAGTGCCGGTGTGCTCAAAGCGCCGGTGCGCGCCGGTGAAATGTGAAAGCGCTTCCGCGGCTTTGCCGAGGTTCACTTGCAGCCCGTGCATCGCCGCCAGGGCAGCCAGCGCGTGAAGGGCGTTAAAGAAGCCCGGCACCGCCAGTTGAACCGCGCACAAGGATTGGCCCCTGTGCACCATGTCAAAGCCCGCGTTACCCTTGCTGTCATACCGCAGGTTCGCGAAGGAATAGTCAACAGCGGCGTCCTGCCCAAAGGTCAGAACCTTCCTGTCCTTTTTTGTCAGGCGGGAGAGCACCCTGCGCACCCGTTCATCGCTGCCAAGGGCCAGTACGGCTCCGTCCTCCGGCAAGCGTTCCAAAAATTCCAGGTAGGCCGCTTCCACGTGTTCCATGTCCCCATAACAGTCCAGGTGGTCTTCCTCGATGTTCAGCAGCACCGCGAGGGTCACAGGCATGTGCAGAAAGCTGCGGTTGAACTCACAGGCTTCTGCGAGGAAGAGGCCGCTCCCCCCAATCCTGACGCTGCCGCCAATGGCATCCAGGCTGCCGCCGAGGTGAATGGTGGGGTCGGCATCCGTTTCATACAGCATCTGCGCCATCATGGAGGACGTGGTGGTTTTCCCATGCGTGCCGCAAACGCAAAGCTGCTCCTGCGCGTTTTCCATCAACAAGCCAAGCAGTTCAGCGCGCTCCATCTGCTGGACGGTCAAGCGCTCGGCTTCCATGCGCTCCGGGTCCTCTGCGGAGATCGCGGCGGAATAAACCAGCAGGCCCGCGCCATGAACCATGTCCGGGTGATGGCCAACCCGCACACCCACCCCGGCATCGCGCAGGCTTTTGACCGCATAGCTGTCCGCGGAGTCGGAGCCGGAAACCTCAAAGCCTTCGCTAAGCAACATCCTGGCCAAGCCGGACATGCTGGCGCCGCCAATGCCCACCATGTGGATGCGTTGGCCTTCAAACTGTTGTAGTCCCTTGTGCGGCATGACGGCTCCTTCCAAAGATTGATAGAGATTGATTATATCGTTGCGCGCGGCGCTTGACAAGTTTAGCTCTCTTCCTGCCTGCCTCATGCCGGGCGTACACAAACAGGTTTTGTTGGATGATGCCCAGCACACCCGGGTAGCGCTCATAGGGAAAGCCTTCTGGGTAATGGGTTTCCAGCACGCGCTGAATCCATACGTCCACCGGGAAGGCGTCCATGCGCTGATAGGCAAACAGCATGACGCAGCTGGCGACCTTTTTCCCAACTCCCGGAAAACGCATCAACTGCTGCAGCAACTCTTCATCCGGAAGGGACGCGAAAAGCTCCAGGTCAAGTTCGCCCCGCGCAATCATCTGCGCGGTCTGTTTGATATAGGGCGTCCTGTAGCCCAGGCCGCAGGCTGCCAGGTCCTCATCGGCGGCCATGGCAAGGGCTTTGGCATCCGGAAAGGAATAAAAACCGATGTCATCAAGCTGGCCAAAGCGTACCGCCAGTTTTTCCATACAAGTTTTAATCGCAGGAATGGACTTGCGCTGGGAAATGATGAAGGCAACCAGGGTTTCAAAGGGTTCCTGCTTGAGGACACGAATGCCCTTCGCATGGCGGATGGCTTTGGACACATAGCTGTCCTCCCCCGCGTCCACCGCGCCAAGGACAGCATAGTCCCGCGCCAGGTCAAAATAGTCAAACCAGTGCGCGTTAAAAGCGTCCTTAGAGCAATCAAAGTCAAACTGATCGTTTCCAAGGCTTATAATTGTCAGCTGCCGCCCTTTGGCGTACAGTTGATGCGTGTTGTCATCCACATTGTAAAAACGGAAACACTGGCCGCTGTCCGCCGTCATCCCGACATCAAAACCCGGAATGTGTACCTGCACCCTCATCACCTCCATCCGCCTGATTGTAACATGAACCATCTT
>JAAYLK010000067.1 GCA_012521895.1 Clostridiales bacterium | reverse complement strand
TGATCCTGATTTACGTGGCTTCCTCGGGTATGGGCTATTACATCTCCAAGGGCTTCTTTGACACCATCCCCAAGTCCCTGGATGAGTCGGCCCGCATAGACGGGGCCAACCGCTTCTATGTCTTCCGTAAAATTATCATGCCGCTTAGTAAACCCATCGTCATCTACACCATCCTGATGGGCTTCATGGCCCCCTGGGGCGACTACGTTTTCGCTTCCTACGTGGCCTTTGGCAAGCAGGACAGCTATAACGTCGCGGTTGGTTTGTACCGCTGGGTGAACACCCTGGACTTCCAGGGCTACTTCACCCGCTTTTGCGCAGGCGGGGTGCTGGTGGCCATCCCCATCACCATCCTGTTTATGTTCCTGCAGCGCTATTATGTTGAAGGCGTGACCGGCGGCGCCGTGAAAGGTTGAGGAAAAAGGTTATGGCAAGTGTAACATTGGAACATGTCAAAAAAATCTACGACAACAAGGTGGTTGCCGTCCAGGACTTCAACCTGGAAATCAAGGATAAGGAATTTGTGGTCTTTGTCGGTCCCTCCGGCTGCGGCAAATCCACCACCCTGCGCATGATCGCGGGGCTGGAGGACATCTCCGAAGGCATCTTAAGAATCGGGGACCGTGTGGTCAACGATGTGGAACCCAAGGACCGCGATATCGCGATGGTCTTCCAGAACTATGCCCTCTACCCCCACATCACGGTGTATGAGAACCTGGCCTTCTCCCTGCGCATTCGCAAGATCAACCAGGAAGAAGTCCACCGCCGCGTGGTCCAGGCCGCCCACATCCTGGGCATTGAGGAATACCTGGACCGCAAGCCGCGCGCGCTGTCTGGCGGCCAGCGCCAGCGCGTGGCCATTGGCCGCGCCATCGTGCGTGAGCCCCAGGTCTTCCTGATGGACGAGCCGCTTTCAAACCTGGACGCCAAACTGCGCAACCAGATGCGCTCTGAAATCATCCTGCTCCGTCGGCGGCTGGACACCACTTTTGTGTATGTCACCCACGACCAGACCGAGGCCATGACCCTGGGTGACCGCATCGTCATCATGAAAGACGGCTTCATCCAGCAGGTGGGTACGCCCCAGGAAGTCTTTGACAAGCCCAAGAACCTCTTTGTGGCCGGCTTCATCGGCAGCCCGCAGATGAACATCTTTAACGCCAAATTGGCGCGAGAGGGTGACAACTACTATGTGGACTTGCTGGGCCTGCGCGTCCAGCTGGATGGGCAGAAAGCCGCAACGCTCAAGGAACGCGGCTATGACAGCATAGACGTCAAGCTGGGCGTGCGCCCCGAGCACGTCGTGGTCAAGTTTGATTCGCCCGGGGACGCCATCCCCTGCACCCTGGCGGTGAACGAAATGATGGGCAGCGAGCTTCACCTGCACGTGCTCACCAAGGATGACCAGCGCCTCATCCTGCGCGTGCCCACGTTGGAGCTGACCGATGCCCACCGCGAATCCCTCAAGGCCGGCTCCACCCTGCACTTCACCTTCACCTCCAAGGTGGTCCAGCTGTTTGACAAGCAGACCGAGCAAAGCCTGCTCAACTAATTCATTTCATACAAATCGCTGCCGCTGGAACCATGCGGCGGCAATTTTGTTTCATTTCATACAGCATCAATGCAAGCGCGATGGAAAAGCAAGCGCGGGACAATTGACAGCGCGGGCATTTTTGCTTACCATGATGGCGAATTCTGACAATATCAAGCAAACCTTTTGAAATGGGGGAAGCACACATGAAGTATTTGCTGGGCATCGACCTGGGCACCTCCGGCACACGGACGGTGCTGTTCAACCTTTCTGGTGAAGTCATCGCCGCCAAGTCCGCGGAATACCCCCTCTCCCAGCCGCACAACGGCTGGGCGGAGCAGGACCCGCAGCACTGGTGGGAGGCCGGCATCGCCACCATCGCCCATGTGGTGCGCGAAAGCGGTGTGGACCCACGGCAGATTGTTTCCCTGGGCATCTCCGGCCAGATGCACGGCCTGGTGATGCTGGATGAAAAAGGCGAGGTGCTGCGCCCCTCCATCATCTGGGCAGACCAGAGGACGGGGGAGGAGTGCGAGGATATCACCCGCCTGGTGGGCGCCAAGAGCCTGATTGACATCACCGCCAACCCGGCGCTGACCGGCTTCACCGCCAGCAAAATCATGTGGGTTAAAAAGCACCAGCCGGAGATCTACGCCCGCTGCGCCCACATCCTCCTGCCCAAGGACTACCTGCGTTACAAACTGACAGGCGATTATGCCACCGAGGTGTCCGACGCCTCGGGTATGCAACTGTTGGATGTGCCAAAGCGCCAGTGGAGCGACGAGGTGCTGGGCAAGCTAAGCATAGACCGGGGCCTGCTGGCCAAGGTCTACGAATCCCCCGAGGTCACCGGGCACATCAGCGAGGAAGCAGCGAAGCTGACCGGCTTGTCCACCACCACGTTGGTGGTTGGCGGCGCGGGCGACAACGCCGCGGCCGCGGTGGGCACCGGCACCGTCGCGGATGGCCGCGCCTTCACCACCATCGGCACCTCCGGCGTGGTGTTCGCCCACACCAGCCAACTGGCGATTGATCCCAAGGGGCGGGTGCACACCTTCTGCTGCGCCGTGCCCGGCGCCTGGCATGTGATGGGCGTGATGCAGTCCGCCGGCTTATCCAAGCGGTGGCTCCGGGACAACTGCTTTGAAAAAGAGGTGGAGGAGGCCGAGAAGCTGGGCATCGACTCCTATGACATCCTGGACAGGATGGCCGCCTCCAGCCCCCCCGGCGCCAACCGCCTGCTGTTTTTGCCCTACCTGATGGGCGAGCGCACCCCCCACCTGGATCCGGATTGCCGCGGCGGCTTCATCGGCCTGTCCGCCATGCACACCAAGGCGGACCTGATCCGCTCCCTGATGGAAGGGGTCAGCTTTGGACTAAAGGACAGCCTGGACATCCTGGACACCATGGGCGCCACGCCCCAGTCCATGCTGCTCACCGGCGGTGGGGCCAAGTCCATCTTCTGGCGGGAGCTGCTGCCGGACATCCTGGATTGCCCGGTCACCACCATCGCCTCCAAGGAAGGCCCGGCCCTGGGCGTCGCCATCCTGGCGGGCGTGGGCGCGGGCGTCTATGACAGCGTTGAAAGCGCCTGTGATGCCCTGGTGAAGACCGACCGCACCTTCCCTGTCA
>JAAYLK010000066.1 GCA_012521895.1 Clostridiales bacterium | reverse complement strand
TTGACCTGGCGAAGGAAGGCGTGTTCGCCGTGAAATCCACCGGTGACTACTTCTCCGTGGACTTCAACTCCGGCATCATCGGCTCCTACATCGGCTCCTCCGCCGGCTTCCCCTACATCACCCCCAATGGCTTTGAGTTTGGCATGGCGCCCATGCCCGCTGAAACCTGGTACCCCTCCTGGAACCGCGGCCCCATCGTGTTCTACTACAAGGATGATGCCCGCGCCCAGGCCGCTTATGAGTTTGTGAAATACTTCATCTCCCCCGAAGTCAACGCCGGCTGGGCCCAGGCCGTGACCGCGCTGGCCCCCTACGCCTGGACCCAGGACAATGAAGCCTACAAGGCCTACACCGGCGCTGACTCCCTGGCCAACCAGGCCCTGGCAGGCGTGCAGGCCCATTTGGACAAGGCAGGCTCGCTGCCGGCCGTGACCGGCGCCAACACCGTGCGCAACGCCATCCGTGACGCCATCATCAAGGCCGCCGGCGGGGAAATGACCGCGGACGAAGCCTGGACCGAGGCTGTCACCCTGTCCAACGCCGCCCTCAAGGGCGAGTAAGCAATCCACCGGGCGCAGGTGCGCCTGAACATGCAACAGGGGCTGCCTCTCGGCAGCCCCTGTTGCTGTCGTGAGCGGGAACAGAATAAAAACAATCAATCTGCTTCAAGGCTTGCATTCAGCCTGAGCTTGCTTTAATTTATGATATACGTGGTGATATGTGGCTTTACCGCAAACGGCTAAGCGCTGTGATAAAAACAGTGAGGCTGCATACCGGCTGGGGGACCATTCAGCCGGCTTTGCCGCGGGCTTTCGCAGGCGGCCTGAGGAAGACCTGCCTAATTTATGCCCACCGCGACAGCGGTTTGTGATACAAAATTAACCAACCGGGACAGCCGGTGAAAGGAAGCAGGATGGACATACTGTATCTGCTGGTCTTGTTTGCGGCGTTGTTGGCGCTGTATTTCGCCATGATGAACTACCGCACCATGAAGCGCATGGAGGAAGGCAACGAGAAAATGCGCGAGATCGCCTCCGCCATCCGCGTGGGCGCCAACGCCTTCATGCACTATGAATACAAAATCATGTACCTGACGGTGGTCATCGTGGCCGCCGTGCTGGCGGTGCTGACCACCTGGCACGCAGCGGCCGCCCTGGTGCTTGGCGCCATCATGTCGGGCCTGGCGGGCCTGGTGGGCATGAAGGCCGCCACCTACGCCAACGTGCGCGTCACCAGGCAGGCGGAGCAAACCCGCAGCATCGGCGAAACGGTCAAGGTGGCCTTCCGGGGCAGCTCGGTCATGGGCCTGTCCGTGGGCGGCTTTGCCCTGCTAGGCCTGTTCATCGTGTACGCCGTGTTTGGCCTGCTCATGGGCCAGGCGGTGGAAACGGGCGCCACCTACATCAACCTCATTGGCCTTGCCATCAACCCCTTCACGATGACCCTGTCCGGCTACGCGCTGGGCTGCTCGCTGGTGGCGATGTTCAACCGCGTGGGCGGGGGCATCTATACCAAGGCCGCGGACAT
The DNA here is from genome assembly GCA_012521895.1 of Clostridiales bacterium. Taxonomy (GTDB): domain Bacteria; phylum Bacillota; class Clostridia; order Christensenellales; family Aristaeellaceae; genus UBA6115. The sequence goes on along the minus strand of JAAYLK010000066.1, from coordinate 2,147 downwards.
GGGCGCGGACCTGGTGGGCAAGACCGAGGCGCACATCCCCGAGGACGACCCGCGCAACCCTGCCACCATCGCCGACAACGTGGGCGACAACGTGGGCGACGTGGCCGGCCTGGGCAGCGACCTGCTGGAAAGCTATATCGGCTCGGTGGCCTCGGGCATCATCCTGGCCTACCACATGTTCTCAAAATCCGCCGCGGAAGGGACGGGCATGACGGCCGATTTGCTCAACCGCCTGGTGCTCTTCCCGATGATCTTTGTGTCCATCGGCCTCATCGCCTGCGTGGTGGGCATCGCTTCCCTGTTAATGCGCGTCAAGCTGTCTGACAACCCCCACCACGACCTCAACGCCTCCACCTATGTGGCGGCGGGTGGCACCATCCTTGCCGGCTTTGTGGTGTCCTGGGCCATGTTTGGCGGGGTGGAGCTGAAGCTGCTGCAAACCTCCCTGGGCTTTGGCCTGGGCTTTGTCTCCCCCTGGATCGCCTCCACCATCGGCGTCCTGGCCGGGGTGCTGATTGGGATGGTGGCGGAGTATTACACCTCGGCGGACTACGGCCCCACCAAGGCGCTGGCGCAGGCCTCCCTGGAGGGCCCGGCGCTGACCATCACCCAGGGCCTGGCGCTGGGCATGAAATCCACCATGGCGCCCTGCGTCATCCTGGGCCTGGGCATCATCTTCTCCTACTATGTCGCCGGCATGTACGGCGTGGCCATGGCGGCCATGGGCATGCTGTCCTTTGTGTCCGCCACGGTCACCGTGGACTCCTACGGCCCCATCGCCGACAACGCCGGGGGCATCGCCGAGATGGCGGGCCTGGATCCGGAAGTGCGCCGCATCACCGACACCCTGGACTCCGTGGGCAACACCACCGCGGCCATCGGCAAGGGCTTCGCGATCGGCTCCGGGGCGCTTGCGGCCTTGGCGCTGATGATCTCCTACCTGTATTCCTTCAATGACTTCAACACGCCGCTGATTTTGAACATCATCCAGCCCATGACCCTGGCGGGCGCGGTGATTGGCGGGGCCCTGCCCTTCCTGTTCTCGGGCATCCTCATTGAGGCGGTGGCCAAGGCCGCGCGGCTGATGGTGGAGGAGGTCAGGCGGCAGTTCCGTGAGATCCCGGGCATCCTGACAGGGGAAGACAAGCCCGATTACAAAACCTGCATTGAAATCTCCTCCAAAGGCGCCATCAGCGAGATGAAAATCCCCTCCCTGCTGGCCATCCTGGTGCCGGTGGCCTGCGGCTTTGTCCTGGGTCCCCACTTTGTGGGCGGGCTGATTATCGGCTCCACAGTGTGTGCCATTATGATTGCCATCTTCTCTGGCAATGCCGGCGGCGCCTGGGACAACGGCAAGAAATTCCTGGAATCCGGCGCCATCAAGGGCCACGGCAAGGGCACAGCCGCGCATGACGCCGCCATCATCGGCGACACCGTGGGCGACCCCCTCAAGGACACCGTGGGGCCCTGCCTGGACATCTTCATCAAGATGATGGCCACAGTCTCCCTGGTGACCGTGGCGGTGTTCGCCAGGCACAATCTGCTGTCGCTGTTGGGGATTCACTTGTAATCCGGAAAATAAGGAAACCAGAGCAAAAACGGGGGAGCGATCCTCCGTTTTTTTGTGTGCAGTGAGCTATAAGTGACAGGCTTTTGCGTGGTATGATGATGGAAACAATTTGAAAGAGGGAGAATCCATGTTCATAGAAACTGCCATCCCCGTTGGTAAGCTGGAAAATCACCACAGCGTGACCCTTAAGGGCATGATTCTGGAACAAAGCCCGGAATTGCCTCACAACCACAAGCGCCCCGCGGTCATCATCTGCCCGGGCGGCGGCTACGGCTTCCGCTCTGACCGGGAGGGCGAGCCGGTGGCGGCGCGCTTCCTGGCTGCCGGCATGCACGCCTTCCTCCTGGAGTATTCCGTGGCGCCCGCACGCTGGCCGGTGGCAGCCCTGGAGCTGGCATCCGCGGTGCGCTGGGTGCGCCAGAACGCGCCTCGGTTGGGCGTCTTGCCCGATCAGGTATACATCATCGGCTTTTCAGCCGGCGGCCATTTGTGCGCCAGCCTGGGTGTCAAGTGGGAGGACCGGGTGTTCAAAGACGCGCTGGGAGAGGATGCCCTGGCCTGGCGTCCGGACGGGATG
>JAAYLK010000065.1 GCA_012521895.1 Clostridiales bacterium | reverse complement strand
GTTCATTCTTCGGCTGAAGAGATTCAGGAAGGTATTCACTAGATATGACAAACTCGATTCTCTGTTTAGTGGTTTCATCTACTTTGCCATGATCATCGATGCGATTTTAGTGTGAACAGGCTCTAATCAATCTCTTCCAAGAAAACCCTATCTATTCGCAAAAGAAGCCTTTCGCGAATAGATAGAGTTGGTTTGAATACATATAAGGGGTTTGAGGCTGCCTCGGATTATAAACTCGGATTATAGACTCGGGTTACATACGCCCCTGACTGACTATTGATCCCCCTGTTTCGTCTCCCCTGCCGCCTTGGCATCATCACTCGCCGGCTTCTCGGCCACAGGAACCGATGCGGCCGGATTGTTCTGCGCAAGCAAGGTTTGAATCGCGGCCTTCGCCAGCTCATCACAGCGGTTGTTCTCCGCATGATCTGCGTGGCCGGGCACCTTCTCATACTTCACCTGGTGCTTGCGCATGGTCAGCATCAGCAGGCGCCATAGGTCTTGGTTTTCCACCGGCTTCTTATCGGCAGTCTTCCAGCCGTTCTTTTGCCAGTTGTCCACCCAGTGCTTGTTGAAAGCATCCACGACATAGGTGGAATCCGAAAACACTGTCACCTGGCAGCTTTCTTTCAACGCGCCAAGGCCGCTGATGACCGCGAACAGTTCCATGCGGTTGTTGGTGGTGTGCGGCATGGAACCGCTGAGTTCTTTTATGTGCTGTCCAAACTTGAGGATGGCCGCCCATCCCCCGGGCCCCGGGTTTCCGGAGCAGGCACCGTCTGTGTACAGTTGTACCGCGCGCAAGGCTTGTGTCATTCCTTAGCCTTGGCTTTCGCCAACCAGTTCCAGGGTATCCCTGGCGATGACCAGCTCTTCATTGGTGGGGATGACCAGCACTTTGACCTTGCTGTCAGCCGCAGAAATGTCAGCGAGTACGCCGCGCACCTTGTTTTTCTGTGGGTCCAGCTTCATGCCCATGTACTCAAAGTCCTTGATGACTTCTTCACGCAGTTCGGGTGAATTCTCGCCGATTCCGGCAGTGAAGACCACCGCGTCCACGCCACCCATCACGGCGGCATAGGCGCCGATGTACTTGCGGATGCCATTGTGCAGGATGTCCAGCGCGATCTGGGCATGCTTGTTCCCCTTGGCCGCCGCGTCTTCCACGTCGCGCATGTCGCTGCTCAAACCGCTGACGCCCAGCAAGCCGGATTTTTTGTTGAGCACATCCACCATCTGGTTGATGTCCATGCCTTCATGGTTCATGATAAACTGCAGGCTGGCCGGGTCCACAGAACCGCTGCGGGTTCCCATCAGCACGCCTTCCAGAGGCGTCAGGCCCATACTGGTGTCCACACTCTTTCCCCCATGGACGGCGCTTAAGGAGGAGCCGTTGCCAAGGTGGCAGGTGATGATGCGCAGGTCTTTGATGTCCTTGCCCAGGAACTGGGCGGCCTGCTCGCTGACAAAGCGGTGGCTGGTGCCATGGAAGCCGTAACGGCGCACCTTCAGACGGCTGTAGTAATCCATCGGGAAGCCGTACAGGAAGCTTTTGGCAGGCATGGTCTGGTGGAAGGCTGTGTCAAACACCGCCACCATGGGCGTGTTGGGCATAACGGTTTTGGTGGCCTTGATGCCCATGAGGTTGGCTGGGTTGTGCAAAGGCGCGAACTGGCTGTTTTCCTCAATGGCCTTGATGCAGTCATCATCAATGATGGATGAAGCGGTGAAGTGTTCTCCCCCATGCACAACGCGGTGGCCGACTGCGCCAATTTCATCCATGCTGCGCAGGACGCCATGCTCCGCGTGCATCAAAGCCGCAAGCATCTGTTTGCTGGCTTCAATGTGGTCATTCATGGGCATTTCTACCTGATATTTGTCTTCCCCCACAGTCTGCTTCAGCTTGCTGCCGGGAATCCCAATGCGTTCAATCAGGCCCTTCGCCACGGTGGTTTCCTGCACCATGTCAATGAGCTGGTACTTTAATGAGGATGAACCGGCATTCACAATCAAAATCTTCATCCAAAAGACCTCCTTGTATAATAGAACGAATGTATTGTACTCTAAAATCGGGTTTTTTCATAGGCAAAAATGCACGCAATCCCGTGAAAAAGCGCCATATTGCTGCATGGCAATCAGCGTCAGCACCGGGATATCAACCCTATGCCCGGCCAATCAATTTCAATTTGAATAGCTTGCGGTCAAAACGGCTTGACCGCTTTGAATTCAGGTTGTATGAAAGACGCTGATGATTGATTCAATCAAGGTTGCAACAAAAAAGCTCGATTTGATGTTACTGTGAAGACTGATTCAATTGCATGAACACATTCAGCAGCTCGGACCTGCCGCCAATACCCAGTTTTCGATAAATGTTCTTCGCGTGGAATTTGATGGTGTGCTCAGAGACCCCCAGCGCATAAGCGCATTCCTTGATCAGTTTGCCTTCCAGCAGCAGCCTGGTGATTTCCTGCTCCCTGGCAGTGAACCCTTTTTCCCGCATCAAGCGCAGGCTGGCGTCCTCAAACTTGCTGGGTTCACCGGGAAACATCATTTGGGAGAAGACCGGCGCCAGCAAAACAAAGACGACAAACAGCACAAGGGTAAGCACGGTACCAATCATCAGCATGGACTCCGGCACTCGATGCGCAAGGGTACCAGGAAGCAAGTGGAAAAGAAGCGAAGCGTTGAAGATAATCAGGATGATGAAGCGAAAACGCTTGTAATCCACATTGCGGCTCAAGGCATATCCTAGCAAGTAATAGGAAGCGATATAGCCCATGTACGAGAAACCCTGCAGGATGTCAAAGACTACCAGGCTGCCGGAATCATGGAAAATTAACTGCTCCACAGCGCTCGCGAGCATGCCGATGAAGAAAAAGGCGCACATGTACCAAATGTTGAAACGAAAAACAAAGTATATCAACAGGCAGATGGCTAAAAGCGCGATGCCGACCGCTCCGTTCAATACAGGCTGGTGGGTCCTGGGCAGGTAACTGAAAAAGAACACCACAGCCCGGTGAGCGAAAAAGAACTACAGCGCGACTGACAGTGTTTTGTTGTTCTTTTCTATCGTAGTACTGGCGTTGTCCAGATATACCTCTGTGTTAAAAAACTGGAAGCAGACCAAGGTCACCGCTACCTGCGCGCCAAGATACACAGGGCCGCTGATTTCACTGAGAGGCTAAAAGCTTAAGACAATCTGGCTGAGGATGCAAAACAGCACGGTGAGGGCCGCGCCGATCAGACGCTCCATGTCATTGAGGGCATAGGTAAAACTAAAGAGCGCGATGCCGGCACATCCTCCTAGGCCCAGGCTGAACATCAAGCCCATCCATGGGTTGATGACTGATTGAGGCGTAAACATCCATCCCAGAAAAAAGGCCGTTGTCAGGATGGACAACATCCGTGCAAGTCGGACCAGGCGCTGCGGATGAACAACCAGCGAAATCAGACCGATTCCCAGCGAGAAACCGATGCCCATCACAAACATGCCGTTCAGGTTGAAAACGCCTTCTGAATAGGCTGCCATGCTGTTTTTGAAATTTGGAAAAATCGGCGCCAGGGAAAAGATCAGCATATATGGAAGCATCGGCAGGCGAACAGAAGCCAAAGCCTGTGCCGGCCCTGCGTAAACGGATTTCTTTTGATACCGGAGATTGATTTTGGACGGCCCTGTATCGGGCCGCTGTGGCCTGGCCTCCCGCTTCATTCCGTAGAACTTCCTTTTGGATTTGTATCACTATATCACGCTTTGTGCCTTTTTGGAAGTTTTCATGAACAGCCTTTCCGCACACACGTCAACATTGTATTGAATGATGAGACAAATATGTTTTTTGAAAAAAATTGGCTGACAGAAGCCTGGACTCCCTTAGCATCATAGATGGTTACTCATCTTTTCGCTCCCCTATCCTTTTAGATAGGTCACCTTCTTGGCTTTTTTATCCTCTTCTACCCATAGAGGCAGTTGTTGTCAGTCCGGATCGCCGCTACAGTGACCATAGGTGGCTATACAACTGAAAAGGAAAGAGGTGTCTAAGCATGAAGAAGCCGCTTGCAAGACTGCTGATGACCATCCTGCTGCTCGTCCTGGTCCTCTCCCAGGTATCCGCTTTGCAGCTTCCGCTCCCCCTCAACCCCCCACTCATTGACATTCCCAAACTTACTCCACCGACGACCAAGATTGATCCGCCAGTCAACAATGATCCGCCAGTCAAAATTAATCCACCGGTTCAAATCAATCCCATCAATCCAGGCATTAAACCTTTAAATCCTCCCATTGTTATTCCCCCAACGACAAAGATTTCACCGCCTGACATCAAGCCACTTGATCCGGGCCTCAAGCCTCTGAGCCCCCCTCTCAAGAAAGATCCGCCCGTTGAGCCGCCAAAAATCCCAACGGTGCCCGGCGGCGGAACCAACCAGGGTAAACCGAGCACAAGCATCCCCAGCACCGGTAAATTTGTGACCACGGAAGGGCCGCTGTTCTTGATGTACAGGGGTGACCTGACAAAGGGGTATGAAATGTTCACCCCCCTGGATTTGTTAGTGGATGGAGAGTATTACATCCCCCTGATTTCAAATGCCATGCACAAGGTGGGTGAAGTAAAACTGACTGTACAAAACGGCATTGTCATCGCCTCGCCCCTGGTGTCTTCCGGTGTTACCCTTTCAAAGGATTTCATGACCTTCTTCCCTGACATTGCCGGGGTGAAAACAATCAACACCTCAAAATTGAAAAAAGAAAACATTCCCTTTGGCGTGCCGGTGGATGTCGGCATCCGTTTCAACACCGACCCAAAGGTGCTGCTGTATGTGAACTGCGCGATCAAGTATAAAACCAACCTGGCCGGAATAACCCCCTTCTCGCTGGAAAATCCTGAGTATCTTGAGCGCATGTATGCTTTGATCGCTTTAATGGATTAACTCCATCAGTCTGGCCTGACTTGTCCTTCCGAGCTTAAACTTCAAGTTGATTCATCGTGCCTTTGAAATACTGAAGTTAACGATGCAAAAAGTATGATTCTCAGCGAAAAATTCTTATGCTAATTGAAAGTTCGACGCTGACGGATTGACCAAAAGTAGAAAATAACGAAACCTTGGCTAAGCTCAGTGGTTGCATAAATAAGCCCCTTGGTTCACTTGAAACCAAGGGGCTTTCGCTTATGGCGGAGAGTCAGGGATTTGAACCCTGGTCACGCTATTAACGTGAACACGATTTCCAGTCGTGCGCCTTCGACCACTCAGCCAACTCTCCATTTGACGGGCCGAGTTGCAATATACCACAGAAGCGGTGTCGCGTCAACGAAAACTTGACAGTTTTTCAGCGTTCCAGCATAATGCAGTGTGGATTGGAGGGCAGATCATGCGTCGTATTTCAACGGTTTCACCCGGCAGCCCGGCTGCCAGGTACCGGATCAAGCCCGGGGATATTTTGCTGTCCATCAACGGTGAGCCGGTGCTGGATGAAATCGACTACCAGGCCCTGACATCCGCCAGGCATTTGAAACTGCTTGTTTCTGACAGCAACAATGAATCAAGGACAATTGAGCTGGTCAAGCCTTTGGAGCGCCCTCTGGGCTTGCAGTTTGAAGATTCCCTGATAGGTAACCCCCGCACCTGCGGCAACAACTGCGTGTTCTGTTTTGTGGACCAGATGCCCAAGGGCATGCGAAAGTCCCTGTATGTCAAGGACGATGACTGGCGCCTGTCCCTGCTGATGGGCAACTACATCACCCTGTCCAATGTCGGTCCCAAGGAGTTTGAACGAATCATCCGCAGAAAGGCCAGCCCACTGTACATCTCTGTGCACGCGACGGACGCCGACTTACGGGTCAAAATGATTGGCAACAAGCACGGCAGCCTCTTGATGGAGCGCTTGGAACGCTTAAAGGCGGAAGGAATGTCCTTCCATTGCCAATTGGTGCTTGTTCCAGGTTTGAATGATGGCGCAGCCCTCACGCAATCCCTGACTGACCTGAAGGCCCTCATGCCCAACGCGCTGTCTGTCGCCGTGGTGCCCGTCGGGCTGACCCGGCACAGGGCAGGCCTACCGCCCATCCGCACCTATACCAAGGAAGAAGCCCTGGATGTATTGGCCGTCTGTGATGAATTTCAAGAAAAATGCCTGCATGAAACTGGGACACGCTTCGTGTTCCCGGCGGACGAATTCCTAAGCATCGCTGAAAGCGCTGTCCCGCCTCTTGAAGTCTATGAGAACTTTGCCCAGATTGAAAACGGCATCGGCATGCTGCGGAAGTTTGAGGAGGAGTTGAAGGAAGCGCCTGAGGCGCAGCCCCTCGCCGCTTTGTCTGCAAAGGACCGCTCCCCCGTTCTGCTCCCTTGCGGCACGGCGCTGGCGCCCTACCTGCAGCAGTGGGTCAAACATTACTTCCCGGAACACTTTCCCGTGGAAGTCGTTCCCATCCGCAATGACTTTTTTGGCGACAGCGTCACGGTGTCCGGCTTGATTGTGGCCCAGGACTTAATCGCGCAGCTGAAGGGCAGAAAAGCCCAAGCCGTCATGCTGTGTGAAACCATGCTCAATTCCGACAACGAGCTGTTCCTGGATGACCTGACCCCGCAGGATGTGCAGGATGCCTTGAAGGTGCCTGTTCATGTGTTCCCGAACAATGGCGCAGCCTTCCTAAATACATTATGTGAAATACTTCCTGTTTCAACAGGAAGAGAGGAATAAACACCCATGAAACCACTTGTTGCCATCATCGGCAGGCCTAATGTTGGCAAATCAACCTTTTTTAATGTCATCGCCGGACAGCGCATCGCCATCGTGGAGGACATCCCCGGCGTGACCCGCGACAGGATCTACGCGGACACCCTTTGGAATGGCCGCATCTTCACCCTGATTGACACCGGCGGCATCGATACGGATTCAGACGACGTTTTGTTGACCCAGATGCGCCACCAGGCCCAGATTGCCATTGAAACGGCCGATTTGGTGTGCTTTTTCATTGACGCGCGCCAGGGACTGACTCACCAGGATGAGGAAATCGCGGACATTCTGCGCAAAGCGCAAAAACCCATTCTGTTGGTGGTGAACAAGCTGGATTATGACGGGCTCAACGATTCCCTGTACGAGGCCTATTCGCTGGGCCTGGGTGACCCGGTTGGCATTTCCAGCACCAACATGCTGGGCCTGGGCGACCTCCTGGACGCCATTGTGCAGCGCCTGCCGCCTGATACCGGCAAGGATGAAGAGCACGGCGAGATGGTCAACCTGGCCATTGTTGGCCGGCCCAATGTAGGCAAGAGCAGCCTGACCAACCGCCTCCTGGGTCAGGAGCGCGTGATGGTGTCCGACATCCCCGGCACCACCCGGGACGCCATTGATACCCTGCATGAGCACGAGGACGGCAGCCTGTACAACATCATCGACACCGCGGGCATCCGCCGCAAGCGCAGCATTGAAGAGCAGAGCCTGGAGCGTTACTCCGTCCTGCGCAGCATCGCCGCCATCCGCCGGTGTGAAGTCGCCATCCTGGTGATTGACGCCAATGACGGCGTGACCGAACAGGACATGCGCATCGCGGGCCTCATCCGGGATGAGGGCAAGGCCGCCATTATCGCGGTAAACAAGTGGGACATGCTGGAAAAGGAAACGGGCACGCTGGAGAAATACCATGCCGAGGTTCTTGACCGGCTGAAGTTCATCAACTACGCCCCGGTGCTGTTCATCTCCGCCAAATCAGGCCAGCGCGTTCACCAGGTTTGGGAAACGGTGTCCATGGTGTATGCCCAGGCCGGCAAGCGCATCCCCACCGGTGTGCTCAATGAGCTCATCGGCGAAGCGCAGATGGCGCTGCAGCCGCCCATGGAAGGCGGCAGGCGGCTGAAAATCTTCTACGCTACCCAGCAGGGCACCTTTCCCCCGGCCTTTTTACTGTTTGTCAATGACACGACGCTGCTTCATTTTGCTTATGAGCGCTACCTGGAAAACCAGATGCGCAAGGCCTTTGGTTTCTCGGGCACACCCATCCGCTTTTTCTTAAGAGAGCGTAACCAGGAGGACGTCTGATGAGCTGGATCAAAGTGATCATCATCGCTGTACTGGCCTATCTGATAGGCAGTTTTTCCTTTGGCATCTACCTGTCCGCCTTAAAAGGCAAGGACATCCGCAATGAGGGCAGCAAAAGCTCGGGCGCGACCAACGTCACCCGGGTGATGGGCCTCTCCCTTGGATTGATTACGTTTTTTGGCGATTTTGTCAAAGCTGTCCTGGCCATCCTGATTGGATGGCTACTGGAAGGCACCAACGGCGCCATGCTGGCGGGCATCCTGGCGGTCATCGGCCACAACTGGCCGGTGTACTACCAGTTTCGTGGCGGCAAGGGCGTTGTTTGCTCCGTCGCGGTCATCCTGGTGCTGTGTCCCCTGGAAGGCAGCATCGCGGCCACCGCGGCCATCGCGGTCATTTATTTTACGAGGTTTGTCTCCCTTGGCAGCCTGACCTACCTGTTTGTCAGCTTTGTGATGCTCCTGGTCATCCGTGGCTTTCATCCCTATGGCTGGTGGTCACTGATTCTGCTGACGCTGGGCATTTTCCAACACCGCACCAACATCAGCCGCCTGCTTTCCGGCAAAGAAAACAAGATCAGCTTCAGCAAGAAAACCTGACCTTATTTTATTGTTGTTTTACAATCCATTCGGCCAAATTGATGTCTTTGAGCGTATCTGCGTGCAGGTGCGCTTTTTGATTGCCCGCGGCGAAACCCACCGCAAGCACCTTCATGCCCGCGTTGATGGCAGCCTCCACCCCGGCATCAGCGTCTTCCACCACCAGGCAATCTTCTGCTGGCAGGTTCATCAGTTCAGCGGCCAGCAAAAAGACATCGGGGGCTGGCTTGCTGTTCTTAATCTGGTTGCCATCTGCCACAGCATCAAACACCTTGTCCATGCCCACTTGTTTTAAAATGGTTGGCGCGTTCTTGCTGGAGGAGCCGATGGCCATCTTGATGCCCTTTTCTTTTAGCTGCGCGATGGTGTCAAGCGCGCCTGGCAGAATGGCTTCCTCTCCCATCTGCTGAATCAGCTGCACATAATAGCCATTCTTGCGCTGCGCCAGCTCGTTCTTTTGCTCACTGGTATAAGGCTTCACAGCTTTTTCAAGGATGATTTCCAGGCTCTCCATCCGGCTGACGCCGCGCAGGCGCTCATTGATTTCCCGGTCAAAGGGAATGCCCTCTTCATCCGCCATCTGCTTCCAAGCCAGGTAGTGGCTGTTGTCCGTGGTCACAAGAACGCCGTCCAGGTCAAAAATCACTGCTTTCATCATCCGCTCCTCCTGCTATCCCAGCATGGAAAAAAAGTCCACCTGGTTGGTGTCGTTCAAACCATTCAAAGCGCCGCATTCACGCAGCAGCTCAATCACAGCGTTGCCCAGCTTGGCCTTCTCCTTAAGGTCTTCAATGGAAATGTATTTTTCATCCCTGGTGTCCACGATCCCCTGGGCAGCCGATTCACCAAAGCCGGAAATGGAGGTAAAGGGGCAGCGCAGGGCCTCGCCTTCAATCAGGAACTGTGTGGGGTGGCTCTTGTACAGGTCAACCGGCAGGAAGGTGAAGCCGCGCAGGTTCATCTCATGCACCAGTTCCAGCACCGTGATTTCACTTTCGTTTTTGTCGCTGCGCTCGCGCTGGGGTGTGTCATACAAGGCCTGCAAGTCATGTTTGATGAACTGCAGGGGCTTGACCATGGTCATGGCGTTAAAGCCCTTGCCGCGGATGGAGAAGTAGGCGGCGTAATACACCAGGGGCATGAACACCTTGAACCAGCCCACCCGCAGCGCCATGGTGACATAGGCCACGGCGTGGCCCTTGGGGAACATGTAGGCAATCTTCCAGCAGGATTTGATGAACCAGTCCTCAATTTCATGCTGGCGCATGGCCTGCTCCATCACCGGCGTCAGGCCGCGCCCTTTGCGGACGGATTCCATGATGTCAAAGGCCATCTTGCTCTCCATGCCCTTGGCCATCAGGGTGGTCATGATGTCTTCGCGTGTGCAGATGCACTCAGACAGTGTGGCGACCCCTTCCAGAATCAGTTCCCTGGAGTTGCCCGCCCAGACCTCTTTGCCATGGGACAGGCCGGAGATGCGCACCAGGTCCGCCATGGTGGTGGGCTGGGTGTCATCCAGGATGCCGCGCACGAAGGGCGTGCCAAATTCGGGGATGCCCAGGGTGCCTGTGGACCAGCCCAGGCTTTCCTTGGCCAATCCCAGGGCCTCCGGCGAACGGAAGAGGGACAGCACCTTCTCATCATCCAGCGGGATGTCCGGATACTTGATGCCGGACAGGTCCTCCATCCTGCGGATCATGGTCGGGTCGTCATGGCCCAGCACGTCCACCTTAACCAGCACATCATGCATGGAGCTGAAGTCGTAGTGGGTGGTGATGGAGTCCTTCTCCTGGTCATTCGCCGGGCGCTGGATGGCGGTGAATTGGTTAATTTCATATTCCTTGGGCAGGATGACCATGCCGCCGGGGTGCTGGCCCGTGGTGCGCTTTACACCGATGCAGCCCTGCGCCAGGCGGTTCTTTTCCGCCTGGGACACATTCAACTGATGTTCTTCCAGGTATTTCAGCACGAAGCCAAAGGCGGTCTTCTCCTGCAGCGTGCCGATGGTGCCCGCGCGGAAGACATAGCCCGGGCCAAACAGCTGCTCCACCTGAGCGTGCGCCTTGGCCTGGTATTCACTGGGGAAGTTCAGGTCGATGTCGGGCACCTTGTCGCCTTCAAAGCCAAGAAAGACCTCAAAGGGAATGTCATAACCGTCCTTCACCATGGGTTTTCCGCAGGCAGGGCAGTCCTTGTTGGGCAGGTCCAGGCCGGTCTGGCTGTCCGCGGGCACATCAAATTCCGCCTTGTGGCATCCCGCGCAGCGGTAGTGCGGCGGCAATGGATTGACTTCGGTAATGCCGCACATCGTGGCCACAAAGGAGGAACCGACAGAGCCGCGGCTGCCCACCATGTAGCCGTCATCACGTGACTTCTGCACCAGTTTCTGGGCGATGCTGTACAAGGTGGAATAACCATAGCCAATGATGGCCTTGAGCTCCTTGTCCAGCCTTGCGCGCACCAAATCCGGCAGCGGGCTGCCATACAGGTCCGCCGCCGTGTTTTCAGACATCCGGCGGATGTCGTCCGCCGCCTCTTCCCAGACCGGGGAGAAAGTGGTCTTGTTTTCAGGATGCGGCGGATAGAGCGCTACCTTGCCCATCATCTGCGCGATCTTGGCCGGGTTATCGATGACGATTTCCCTTGCCTTCTCTTCCCCCAGCCAGGCAAAATCGTTCAGCATCTCATCAGTGGTCTTCAGGTACAGCGGCGGCTGGTCGTCCGCGCCTTCCTTTTCAAGGGGCAGGCTGTTTTTGATGATGGTGCGATAGATGGCGTCCTCGGCGTTGAGGAAGTGTACATCGCCGGTAGCAACCACCGGGATGCCCGTCCTCTCCCCCAGGCTGATCAGCTCCTGGTTCAATTCTCGCAGGGTCTCTACATTGGTGATCTTTCCCAGGCGCACCAGAGGCTCGTAATTGCTCTCCGGTTGCACCTCAATGAAGTCATAAAAAGCCGCGATGTCCTCCAGCTCCTTGCCGCGTTTGTTGTGCAGGACAGCCTGGTAGAGCTCACCCTCCATGCAGCCGCTGCCCAGCAGCAGGCCTTCCCGGTATTTGACAATCTGGTCCCTGGGGATGAGCGGCTCGCGGAAGAAGTGCTTCATGTGCGACATGGACACCAAGCGGTTGATGTTGGTCATGCCGCCTTGTTCCTTCACCAAGATGGTGACATGGTGGCGGTTGTTGCGGTTGTAGCCGGTGATGACCTCATTGACATCCTGCAGGGTAGCTGCCCCCTTTTGCTTGGCGGCGTCCAGCATGAAGGCCAGGCACTGGGCGGTGGCGGTGGCGTCGTTGACCGCGCGGTGCGCGTTTTTGAGCGAGACGCCCAGGTGCTTGCAGAGGCTGGCTAGGTTGTAGCGCTTCATGCCCGGATAGAGCTTTTGCGCGAAGGCCAAGGTATCAATCTCCGGCAGGTCATATTCCCGGTTGAGGCGGCCTAGCTCGGCCTTTAAGAAGGCGGTGTCAAAGCTGGCGTTGTGCGCGGCCAGGGGGCTGTCACCGATGAAGTCCATCAGTTTGGGAATGGCTTCCGCCGCCTTGGGCTGGCCTTTGAGCATGTAATCCTGTATGCCGGTGATTTGAATGACTTTGGCGCTCAGGGGCACTTCCGGGTCAACCATGCTGGAAAAGGTCTCCATCACCTGGCCGTTTTCCAGCTTCACCGCGCCAATTTCGATGATCCTGTCCGCAAAGGGGTTGAGGCCCGTGGTTTCAAAGTCCAGCACGATGATGGGGCCATCAATGGGGGCGCCGGTGGCATGGCGCACGATGCCGGTGTCGTCAATCATGGTACCTTCCATGCCCGGGATCAGCTGGATTTTGTTTTTCTTGGCGGCCGCGAAGGCCTCCGGGAAGGACTGCACCACCGCCTTGTCGGTGATCGCGATGGCCTTGTGGCCAAAGGCCGCCGCCTGTTTGATCAGGTCAGTCGCGGAGACAAGGCCGTCCATGAAGCTCATGTGGGTATGAGCGTGCAGCTCAATCCGCTTGTCCTTCGCCGAATCTTTCCGCACGGGCAGCTCATACTCGTTGATGTCCCGCGCCATGATGGTGAGCATGTTGTCAAAGCTGTCCATCTGGCAAAAACCACGCACCCGCAGCCCAACGCCGGGCTTGATTCTGTCGACCACCTCGGCCACTTTCTTCTTTTCGGCTTCTGGGTCCACGTCCATGTTGTCGCCGCGGTAGGCGTTGGGCTTGCCGCCCAGGAAGATCTTGCAGACAATGCTCTCGGTGTTGTCGCTGATGATGAAGATGAGCAGCACCGCTTCGCTCTTTTGAATGGTGCGGCTTTCAACGCTGATGACCTTGCCTTCCACCACCACCCGGCCGGAAAGCTCCGTCAATTCGCTGATGGGAACGGCAGGTGCCGCGATGGCAGAGCCGACAATCTTGTTGTTCTTCTTCTTTTCTGCTTTGGGCGGTGGCGCTTGCTGCACCTGTTCATTCAGCAATTCCTGCTCCCGCTGGCGGGTGGTGATCTGCTGGGCGACGCGCTGTTCAAAATCCTTGGCCAGGCGCAGGGAAACCGGCTGGTCAATTAAAAAGAAGCCCTGGATGGCGTCGGCCAGCTTCTGTTTGACCTCCTGGCGGTTCATGTACTCAAAGGAAAACTGGCTGGGCAGCTCCAGCACAAGGCCGCCATCCTCACTCAACCAGCGGATTTCTTCCAGGTGGGTGGTCATGGCCGGGTAGTGCTTGATCAGGATGGGCGTGATGTACTGCGCGTAATTGGATGGGTTATGCAGAAAATCCCCAGCAAGCTGCGGGGACGCGACGCGCAGGGAAATGTTGATGTTTGGGAAGGAGCGCTTCAGGTGTTTTCTGATGACCGCAAACTGCCTGTCCCCAATCAATACATCACTGGTGTAGTGGGCGATGGCTTTTTGCGTTTCGCTGTAATAATCCACACACACCAAATGAAGCTTGCCGGATAACTCCGGCAACTGCAGGTAGACCGGGTCCAGAAAATTGCGTTCATCCATCCTTGCTCACCTGTTGTTCCTGTTCCTTGATAAAGTCGTCTATCATCCGCAACAACTCCGGCACCGGGTCGCCGACGATTTTTTTGACAAAATTGCCTTTTTGATAAATGGCGCTGCCGCTTCTGCCGCCGCACAGGGCGATGTCCGCCCCCTTGGCTTCCCCCGGCCCATTGACCACGCAGCCCATGATGGCCACCTTGATAGGCACGGTGATGTGCATGGTGTGCTCCTCCACGCGCTTGGCATAGCCTTCGATGTCCACCTCAGTCCGGCCGCAGGTTGGGCAGGAAATCAGCTCAAAGCCGCCCCGAAGGCCAACCGCTTTCAGGATATCAATGGCTGCCTGCGGCTCGTGCAGAGGGGAACCGGTCAGGGAGACGCGGATGGTGCTGCCAATGCCATCCAGCAATAGTGCGCCAATACCGATGGCGGATTTGATGGTGCCCTGGCCGGGCAAGCCGGCTTCGGTTACGCCCAGGTGCAAGGGATAGTCAAAGGTCTCCGCCGCCAGGCGGTAGGCCTCCACCATCAAGCGCACGTCGCTGGCCTTCATGGACAGCACCGTGTCATAAAAGCCCGCTTGCTCAAGCAAGCGCACATGGCGCGCCGCGCTGTCCACCAGGCCTTTTGCGGTGACCCCGCCATCCCGCGCCAAAATGTCCTTGGGGACCGAGCCGGAGTTGACGCCGATGCGGATGGGGATCTGGTGCGCCTTGGCACAGTCTACCACCTGCTTGACCTCGCTTTCATCGCGGAGGTTGCCCGGGTTGATGCGCAACTTGTCAATGCCGTTTTCAATGGCTGCCAGCGCGAGCTTGTAGTCAAAATGAATGTCCGCCACCAGCGGGATGCGGGTGCTGTCCTTGATGCTGCGCACCGCTTTCGCGCAGTCCATGTCATACACCGACATGCGCACGATGTCACAGCCCGCCAGGCCCAACTGCCGGATCTGCTCTTTGGTGGCTTCCACATCGCGCGTGTCCGTGTTGGTCATGGATTGGATGCCGACCGGGTGAGTGCCGCCCAGGGGCAGCTTGGCGATGTGAACGGTTCTTGTTGTACGCATTTAAAACAACCTGATGATATCGCGGAAGGTGATGAAGATCATCAGCGCGAACAGCAGCAGCATGCCCGCTGTATGCACATTGGCTTCTTTCTTGATGGGTTTGCCGCGCACCGCTTCAATGAGCAAAAAGACGATGCGGCTGCCATCCAAGCCGGGGATAATCAGCAGGTTCATCAGCCCCAGGTTGATGGAGATGACCACCATCAGGTAGAGGTAACCCTGCAGCTGGGTCTGCTGGATCTCATCCACAATCATCTTGGTGATGCCTACTACGCCCGCTACTTCACCGGCGCCTTCACCGCGGGTGACCAGGTTGACAACGGCATTAATCACCATGGTGCCCGCGCGGTAGGACAGCTCCAGCGCGTTGTTGATGATGTCACCGAAGGAACCCTTCACATACTTCAACGGCTGCGCGATGGACATCCCGATGCCGATCATGTTGCGCTGCTCCACCGGGTCAAACAAGGGGGTGATGGGGATGGTGATTTCTGTTTCCTTGCCGTCCACCATGCGTATAATCTGTAGGCTGCGTTCCTTGCCGGTGGTGTCCTGGGCAAACAACTCGGGCAGGTTGCCGTCAACCACCTTTTGGCCGTCAACGGACAATAGCATGTCATTGGGCAGTAGGCCGGCATGCTCAGCGACGCTGCCCTTGTTGACCGAGCGCACCAGGGTAATCATGTCGCCATCCGCCACCGGCACCCCTGTGAGGGCATACATCACAACCGCCACCACGATGGCCAACGCCAGGTTCATCAAGGGGCCCATGATGATGGTCAGCAGCCTTTTGCCAACGCTGAAGCGGTTGAAGGACCGAGGGTCATCCTTGAACTCACCCGTGGTGTCATCTTCCCCGTAAAACGCGCAATACCCGCCCAGCGGGATGGCGCGCAGGTAGAACTCTGTTTCGTACTTTCTGCTCTTCCATTTGAGCAGCTTGGGGCCAAAGCCGATGGCAAACTCGCGCACCGGGATCTTCATCCAGCGCGCGGCCATGAAGTGCCCGGCTTCGTGTACGGTGATTAGAATGCCAAACAGCAGCACCGCTGCGATGATATACAAAAACGTCATGCGTCCTCCAAGAAAACTAAGAAATCAAGTTCAGCGTTATGCCCCTGGCTTGTCGGTCGGCGTCCAGCACCTCATCCAGGGTGTTTGCGGGTAGGCTGCCCGCACGGCTCAAGGTGCCCTCCACCGCATGCGCAATCGCGCCAAAGGCGATGCGGCCCTGTAAGAAGGCATCTACCGCGACCTCGTTGGCCGCGTTGAAGACACAGCCGGCAGCACCTTGTGCTTGCATGGCCTCCCTTGCCAGGCGCAGCGCCGGGAAGCGCGTTTCATCCGGCGCTTCAAAGGTTAATGTACCCAGCTGATGTAGGCGCAAGGCAGCGCTGCCGTTGCTGATTCTGTCAGGATAGGCCAACGCGTACGCGATGGGCGCGCGCATGTCCGGCACCCCCATTTGCGCCAGCACCGCGCCGTCTAAAAAGGCGACCATGGAATGCACGATGCTTTGCGGGTGAACCAGAACCTGGATCTGTTCCGGCCTGGCATGAAACAGCCACTTGGCCTCGATCATCTCCAGCCCCTTGTTGAACATGCTGGCAGAATCGATGGTAATTTTCTGCCCCATCACCCAATTGGGGTGCTTCAGCGCGTCCTTGATGCCGGCGTTCGCAATCTGTTCTGCCGGCCAGGTGCGGAAGGGCCCACCGGAAGCCGTCAGAATAATGTGCACAAAAGGATTGCCCTTGGCTGCCTGCAGGCATTGGTAGATGGCGCTGTGCTCGCTGTCCACCGGAATCAAGGTGGGGCTGCCGTTTTCGTCCGGGCAGGCCTCCATCACAAGGTGACCTCCGGCCACCAGGGCTTCCTTGTTGGCCAGCAGTACGCGCTTTCCGGCTTTTCTGGCGCTGAGCACGCTTTTAAGACCCACCATGCCTACCACACTGACCAGGACATCATCACAGGGCGCGTGATGGGCAAGCTGTTCCAGCGCGTCCGCGCCAAAAGTCCAATCGCAAAAGCGGACATCCTCAGGCAGACGTACCTCGCCCGCTGTCAGCGCCGCCATTGTTGGCCTGAATCGCCTGACCTGGTCAAACAGCTCCTCCGCCCGATTGTGCGCGCTGAGCGCCGTCACTTCAAAGCGGTCCGGATGCCGGGAAACGATGTCCAGCGCCTGCCTGCCGATGGAGCCTGTCGACCCAAGGATGGCCAGCTTTCTTTTTGTCATCTGTTTAAATCCACGGCAAGGCCTGGAACAAATAAACCAGGGTGCCGCTTAACAGGATGCTGTCCAGACGGTCCAGCATGCCGCCATGGCCCGGGAAGATGTGGCCAAAGTCTTTAAGGCCACAGTGGCGCTTGACAAAGGAGGCCAGCAAATCGCCAATCTGCCCGGTAATGCCGCCCAGCAAGCCCAAGATGATAAAGCTGATGAAGTGCGGCATGCCGCTGACGTTGAAGGCCTTGCCTATCAGATAGATGACAATGGCGATGATAACGCTGCCAAATAAGCCCGCTAAGGCACCTTCCACCGTTTTCTTGGGGCTGATGGCTTCGTTCAGCTTCCGCCTGCCATACTTGGAGCCCACGAAGAATGCCAGGGAATCCCCCGCGACCGGGATAAAAAAGGACAGGCACAGCAACACGCGCTGCAAGCCGATGGTCTGGATGCGGGTCATGCCCAGAAAGCTCATCGCGGGAATCACCACCATGAACAGCGGCAGCAAGGACATGCACAGGTCTTCCAGCTTGGGCTCATCGCGGAACATTACCAGGGCTGACACGATGAAGGTGGTCACCGCCACCAGCACCACCAGCAGCAGCAGGCTGGCCACATCCGTCAGGTACAGAAAGCCCGGGATGGCAATCAACAGCGCGGCCCAGGTGGGCCAGGCTACCGGCCGGTGCTGGGCTTTGTACAAGGCGTGAAAAATCTCATACAGGGCGATGCAAACGCAGGCTGTCCACAGCACGGAAAAGACCCAGCCGCCAAAAAAAAGCGCCAGGAACAGCAGCACCAGCAGCACAGCGCCAGTCAAAATGCGTGAGGTCATGTTCGCCCTCCAAAGCGGCGCTCCCGCCGCTGATAGGTTGCCAATGCGTCCTTGTACAGGGACACCGTAAACTCCGGCCACAAGGTCTCAGGAAAAAGCAATTCAGCATAAGCCGACTGGCACAGCAGGAAGTTGCTCAGACGCTGCTCACCGCTGGTGCGGATGAGCAGGTCGACGTCCGGCTGGTCCTTTGTGTACAGTTCCTGGGCGAAATCCGCCCAGGTAATGTCCTGCGGCTGCAGCAGTTGATCCGCTGACTTCATCGCCAGGGACTTGACCGCGCGCAGGATTTCATCCCGTGCGCCGTAGTTTAAGGCGATGTTCAGTTGCAATCCGCCATTGTCCTTTGTGGTGTCCATGGCGCTGATGACGGCTGCCCTGGCCTTGTCCGGCAAGGCTTCCACGTCCCCCAGGATGCGGATTTTTACCTTGTTTCGGTGCAGCTCCTCAATCTCCGAGGTGAAAAACTCTACGATCAGGCCCATCAAGGCCTTGACTTCCGCCTCGGGCCGGGTCCAATTCTCCGTAGAAAAGGCATACAGGCTTAAGACCTGAATGCCCGCGTCACTGCTGTAGCGGATGATGTCCCGCAGGGCTTCCACGCCCTTGCGATGCCCCAGCATGACGGAAAAGGCGTTCTTTTTTGCCCAGCGGCCATTGCCATCCATGATGATTGCGACATGCCTGGGCAAAGCGGATAATGACATTACTCTTCCTCCGGCTGCGCGTCCTGGAACCAGGAATACAGCAGTTGATGGCCCTTGATGCAGACGACCCTGGCCGTGCGCTTATGTTGGTCCATCAGGTCTCGGTCCGGCATGGAACAGATGACTTCAGGCTCAACGCCTTGCAGCCTTAAACACTCCAACACCTCATCCAAAGGGAGGCCAATCAAGTCCCCCTCGGTCAAACCGCCATGATTTCCTTTTCTTTTTCTTTGGCCTGCTCGTCGATGTCCTTGATGGCAGCGTCGGTCACCTTCTGCAGGTCGGCTTCCGCAACGCGCTGGTCATCCTCGGTGATCTCAGAGGCTTTTTGCATCTTCTTGAACTGTTCCATGGCATCCCGGCGGATGGAGCGGATGGCCACCTTGGCTTCCTCGGCCTGGCGGCTGACCAGTTTGGTCAGTTCCTTGCGGCGCTCTTCGTTCAACTCCGGGATCACCAGGCGGATTAGCTTGCCGTCATTGGCGGGGTTTAAGCCCAGGTCGCTCTTTTGAATGGCTTTCTCCACCAGCGGAATGGCTTTGACATCCCACAGGGAGATGGTCAGCATGCGCGGTTCAGGCGACATGATGTTGGCCATCTGGTTCAGCGGGGTCATCGTGCCGTAATAATCCACCATGATGCGGTCCAACAGCTTGGGGTTGGCGCGCCCTGCACGGAGGGACTGCAGTTCCCGACGGAACACGTCCTTGGTTTTGTCCATTTTTTCTGATGCCTGGTCGATCACGGGTTTATACATCCGCTTGCCCTCCTTGTGTGGTTTACAAGCATTGTACCGTTATTCGCTCGGTTTTACAACCACGGCGAGGGCACTGACAGCGAGTCTTTTATGAAGTTGTATGTCGTTTACTCGGGTTTTGCTTCGTCCGAGAAATAGTCACGGTCCAGTTGGATGAAGCACTGGTTCCTGCCATCTAAGGTTTTGGCATAGGCGCTGACCTGCTCAATCAACTTGTCATTGTGGTAATCCAGAGGCACCTCAATGTCAAAAATCAGCTTGATGACGCGTTTGCCGGGCACCAGGCGAAAGTCGTGCATTTTCAGCGGCGGCTGCAGGCTGTCCAGGTATGCAATCAGCTGGTCTTTCACTTCCTGCCCCGGGGAACCCTCCGGTAAAACGGGGTCCAGGTGGATGGTGATCTCCAGGTCCAGTTCCTTCATGATTTCCTGTTCCGCGGTGTCTATCACGTCATGGATGTCCAGCAAGGTTGCATAGGCGTCCACTTCCGCGTGAAGCGAGGCCATGGTGCGCCCGGGGCCATAATCGTGCAGCACGAAATCATGAACGCCTAGAATTTCCGGGTATTTTTTGATAATTTCGAGGATTCTTTTTCCTTTTTCCGCGTCCGGTTTGCCGCCGATGATGGAGGTTGAGGTTTCCATGATGAGGGAGATTCCGTTCCATAAAATCACCAGGGAGACCAAGGCGCCCAGCCAACCGTCCAGCTGAAGGCCAAAGAAGCGGAAGGCCAGCAAGCCCAGTACGACCGAGGAAGTAATCAGGACATCATTGAAGCTGTCCTTAGCGGCAGCATGCAGGCTGGGGATGTCGTAGCGCGTTGCGCGGCGCAGGTAAAAGCGCCACATGAACAGCTTCACCGGGATGGTGAGGGCTGTAATCCCCAGCAACAACCAGGTGAAACTGATGGATTCAGGCTTGATGATGGCCTGGACGCTGGCTTTCATCAGGTCGATGCCGATGTAGAGGATGATGACCGCGATGGCGAGTGTGCCGATGTACTCCATCCGGCCATGGCCAAAGGGGTGGTCCTTGTCCCCCGGCTTTTGCGCCAGCTTCAGGCTGGCCCAGGAGATGAGGACGGAGGCCGAGTCTGACAGGTTGTTGATGCCGTCAGCCAGGACGGACACCGCGCCGGAGATGCTGCCAAAGATGATTTTTCCTGCTGCCAGGACGAGGTTCAAGGCAAGGCCAATCAAAGAAGCGCGCAGGCCGACCTGTGCGCGCTTCTGGGTGTTTGAAGTTGCTTGGTTCAGGCTCATGCCTCAGGCAAGCTGCTCGATGGCGTTGGTGGGGCACACCTTCACGCACTCCCCGCACAGGGTGCACTTGTGGGGGTCAATCAAGGCGATGTTGTCATTGACATGGATGGCGTCAAACTGACAGGCCTTGACACAGCGGCGGCAGGCAATGCACGCCCTGTCGCAGGATTCCTTGGCATCCCGGGGCGCTGCCTGGTTCTGGCAGCGCACGGTGACGCGGGCCGCCTTGGGCAGCAGTTTGATGACGCTGCGCGGGCATTCCATCACGCACATGCCGCAGGCAGTGCACTTGTTTTCATCAATGACCACGATGCCGTTTTCGATTTTCATCGCGTCAAAGCGGCAGACCTTGACACAGTCGCCCAGGCCAACGCAGCCCCACACGCACATGGAAGGGCCGCCCGCCAGTGAGACGGCGGTGTGACAGGTTTGGTGCGGCCCGGCATAATCATAGCGGGGTTTGACCACGCCGGTCTCCCCCTGGCACAGCACACGGGCGACCTGCACTTCAGTCTGCGCCGACTCTTTGCCCATGATGTTGGCCAGAGCGTCCAGGGTTTTCTGGCCGCCGGGGGTGCACAACTCAATGCCGGCCTTTCCTTTGACCACAGCGTTGGCATAGCCATCGCAGCCGGGATAGCCGCAAGCGCCGCAGTTGGCGCCGGCCACCGCTTCACGCACCAGCACAAAGCGTTCGTCCACCGGAACGGCGAATTTTTTATCCGCGAAGGTCAGGATGGCGCCAAACAGCACGCCCAGGCCACCCAAAACTACAGCGGCATAAACAATAGCGTTTACATCCATAAAAAGTACTCCTTACATGCCGCCCAGGCCGGCAAAGCCCAGGAAAGCAACAGACATCAAGCCGGCAATCACCAGGCTGATCGGGAAACCCTTGAAGGCCTTGGGAATGTTGGAAGACTCCAGGCGCTCGCGCACGCCCGCCATCAGCACGATGGCCAGCAGGAAGCCCAGGGCGCCAAAGGTGCCATTGAGGACGGACCAGAGCATGTCATACTTGTTGTCGATGTTCAGCAGCGTCACGCCCAGCACCGCGCAGTTGGTGGTAATCAGTGGCAGGTAGATGCCCAGCGCGTTGTACAGGGCGGGCAGGGACTTCTTCATGAACATTTCAACAAACTGCACCAGGGCCGCGATCACCAGGATGAAGGAGATGGTGATCAGGTATTCAATCCCCAGCGGCACCAGGATGTAGTTGTACACCGAGTAGGTGAACAGGGAGGCAAGCGCCATGACGAAGGTGACGGCGATGCCCATGCCGGCCGCGGTTTCAACCTTGGAGGAGACACCCAGGAAGGGGCAGCAGCCCAGATAGCGCGAAAAGATGAAGTTGTTGGTCAGGATGCAGTTGACCATGAACAATAGAAAGTTTGTCAAACTCAATTCCATCAGGCTTGCGCTCCTTTCTTAGCACTCACGCGGTTCACGACCGCGTTGATGATGCCCAGCACCAGGCCAAACACGATGAAGCCTCCCGGCGCCATCACAGCCAGCAGCATCGGCTCAAAGTTCGCGCCAAACACAGCGTTTTCAAAGATGGTGCCGTTGCCAAGCAGCTCACGGATGGAGCCCAGCAAAATCAGGGCAGCCGTGAAGCCCAGGCCCATGCCCAACCCGTCCGCGGCTGAATGCATCACGGAGTTCTTGGCAGCGAAGGCTTCCGCGCGCGCCAGGATGATGCAGTTAACCACGATCAGCGGGATGAACAGGCCCAGGGATTCATACAGGGAGGGCACAAAGGCCTGAATCAGCATCTGCACGATGGTTACAAAGGTGGAGATGACCACGATGAAGGCGGGGATGCGCACTTTGTCAGGAATCAGGTTGCGCAGCATGCTGATGACCATGTTGCTGCCAAGCAGCACAAAGGTTGCAGCCAAGCCCATGCCCAGGCCATTGGTGGCGCTGGTGGTCGCTGCCAGGGTGGGACAAACGCCCAGCACCAGGCGGAAAATTGGGTTTTCGTTCAGGATGCCGTTTACAAAAACGCCGCGCATCGTCACTTTCTTATCAGGCATGTTTTTTCACCGTCCCATACACTTTTCTGGTGGTCAAGCGGTCAATCAGCGGGGTTAGGATGTTCATCAGTAGGATGGCGTAGGTGACGCCTTCGGGATAGGCACGGGTCAATCGGATGACAGACACCAGGATGCCGCAGCCCAGGGCAAAGATGATCTGCCCCACCTTCAGCATGGGATTGGTGACATAGTCCGTCGCCATGAAGATGGCGCCAAACAGCAAGCCGCCAGACAGCACCGCCTTGAGGGGATCGCCGCCAATCAGCCAGGTAAAGACGGCCACGGTACCCACAAACACCACGGGGATGTGCCAGGTAACCGTGCCCACAAACAGCATGTAGAGGAAGCCAATCAGGATGGCGATCTTGCAGACCTCGCCGATGGTACCGGGGATGTTGCCCAGCAACAGGTCGTACACTTCATAGCCCTGCGGGCGAATCAGCGCGGTGGCGGCGCTGACGGCGTCCGCGCCGGCGGGAACCACGTTGGTGGTGCCCAGCACACGGGCAGGCATCAGGTACACGCTCATGCGGGCCGGCCAGGAGGCCAGCAGGATGCCGCGCGCCAGCATCGCCGGGTTCATGAAGTTATGGCCCAGGCCGCCAAACAGCTCCTTCACCAGCAGCACCGCGATGGCGCTGCCGATGGCGGGCAGCCACAGGGGGGCATCAGAGGGCAGGTTCAAGCCCAGGATCAAGCCTGTGACAACCGCGGACAGGTCCATGATGCGGACCGGTCGCTTTGCCAGCTTCTGGAACAAAAACTCGCACACCACGGCGCTGGCCACAGCAACGGCCAGAACCCAGGCTGCCTGGGTGCCAAACAGATAGATACCGGCCGCGGTCGTGGGCACCAGCGCGATGAGGACATCCAGCATCAGCGTCTGGGTATTCTCACGGCTTAAATAATGCGGACCGGTGGAAAGACGCAGTTTCATCCCCTCAAATCCTCCTCGCAGTGATTTTTTCTTTTGCTTCTTTAAAGGTGGGCGACAGCTCCAGCTTTGCGGGGCAGACGTAGGAGCAGGCACCGCAGACGATGCATTCCATCACGTGCTTTTTCTTGGCTTCGGCCAGGTCTGCCATGTCGCACAGCTCTTTCAAGCGCTGTGGATTGAGTTTCACCGGGCAGGCCTGGATGCAGCGGGCGCAGCGGATGCAAGGGGTCGGCTCCGCCACTTTGGCTTCCTTGAGGTTTTGCACCACGATGCCGTTGTTGGCCTTGGACAGGTTGACACTGGTGTCCGGAATGGCGATACCGGTCATGCTGCCGCCGGCGAAAATCTTGCCGGGCTCTTCGCTGAAGCCGCCTGCGAAATCAATGGCGTCCTGGAAGCTGGTGCCGATGCGCACACGGAGGTTGGAGGGTTCTTTGACGCTGCCGGTCACCGTGGTGACACGGCTGATCAGGGGCTGGTCCTTGGTGACGGCATCCGCGATCGCGGCGGCGGTGCCAACATTGAAGACCGCGCAGCCAGCGTCGCTGGGCAGGCCGCCAGAGGGCACCTGGCGCTTGGTGATCGCCTCAATCAGCTGTTTTTCACCGCCCTGTGGGTACTTGGTTTTCAGCACCGCCACTTGTACGCCTTCACGGCCCTTCGCGGCTTCCGTGATGGCTTTCACGGCGTCCATCTTGTTGTCTTCAATGGCGATGATGCCGGTTGCGACCTTCATCGCGCGCATGATGGCGCGCAGGCCATCCACGATTTTTCCGGGCTGTTCCAGCATCAGCTGATGGTCCGCCGTCAGGAAGGTCTCACACTCAGCGCCGTTTAAGATGACGGTGTCCACCTTCTTGCCTTCGGGAACGGTCATTTTGATGTGGGTGGGGAAGCAGGCGCCGCCCATGCCGCAGATGCCCGCGGCCTTGACCTGAGCAATGATCTTGTCAGCGGGCGCGGATTCCACCTCGCCCAGGGGGGACAGCTCCGCCCACTCGTCCAGGCCGTCATTGGTGATTTCCACGCACATGCTGGGTTTCTTGCCCAGCTGCTGACGGGTGACCAGGCCGGTCACTTCGCCGGACACGCTGGCGTGGACGGGAATGCCAATGCCGCCGACGGGGTTGGCGATTACCTGGCCAAGCAACACGCGGTCACCTTTTTTAACAATGGGTTCAGACGGGGCGCCGATGTGCATATCCATCTGGATGCATACTTTTTCGGGGATCAACTCACGAATCGGCTTGTTCTGGGTAGAATGTTTGCCTTCGTGCAGCTCCTTCAGCGGATGGATGCCGCCTTTGAAACTCAACTTCATGCTTTCTCTGCCTGCCTTTCTATCCTTACCTCGTCTGCTTTATTGCGCTGCTTCGTTGATGGCGTCGATGACCGCCTGCAGGGTGACTGTCGCGCTGGTTTGCGTGTCCGGGTTGGTCAGGGGCGCAACCAGGCCCGCGTTCATCTGGTCCTCAGCCTTCTTGATCGCCAGCGGCGGAACCTTGCCGATGAATTGCTCCACGAAGGAATCCGTCAGCGCCAAGGCGCCATAGCCGGGGGTCTCCACAAAGCCTTCTTCCAGCACCTTGACCGACTTGATGCTGCCATCTTCATTCATGCTGACTGCCACGCTGACCGGGCCCATGAAGCCCTGCTTGGTCACGGTTTTGGAAGACTGGCTCTGAAACAGGGCATAGGCCTCGTTGATGGCTTCCACAATGGCCTGGGTGGTCTTGGTGGCGCTGGTGTTGGCGTCGGGTTTCTGCAGTTTGCTGACCGCGGTCCCCTCAACACCTTCCCCTACGCCCTTGATGTACAGGGGTGCCTGCAGACCTGTGAAGGACGCGAGGTAGGCTTCATCCAGCGCCAAAGCGCCATAGCCCGGGGTCTCCTTGAAGCTTACCTCATCCAGCGCCACAGAGGCGATGGTGCCGTCTTCATTGAACTGGACACGGACGGTGACCGGGCCCATGAAGCCTTCCCTGGTCACTTCGATGGCCAGGCCGGGTATGACCACTATAGGCTCCGCGGTGACGACGGGCACAGGGTACTGCTGGGCATGCAGCTCGTTGATGGCGTCGACCACAGCGCGGCTGGTGACGGTGGCGCCGCTGATGCCATCGATGGTGTTGTCCGTAACCGCATCATCAGCCTTGCGCAGCGTAAGGGGCAGCAGCTTGCCGATGAACTGTGCCTGGAAGCTGTCTTCCAGGGCTTTAAGGCCAAAGTTCTTGGTTTCCGCGAACTGTTCATCACCAATCTTGATGAAGGAAATCTTCTGTGCCTCATCAAAGGCTACGGTGACAGCCACGGGGCCCGCAAAACCTTGCTTGGAGGCTGTTACGGCGTTTTCGGGAATGGCAACCGGCTCGGGCGTGGCGGTTATCTCCGTGGTCGCAACCGGTTCGGCGGGAGTGACGGATTCACCGATGATGTTCTTTTGCTCATAAGCGGTGTTCATGGCGCTCAGCACCGCCTTGGTGGTGACGGTGGCGCCGGAAATGGCCTCGATGTCTTCCACGGAAACGGGCATGGTCTTGCCTACAAACTGGGCGGCGAACTCAGGCGCAAGGGCAGCGGCGCCATAGCCATCGGATTCCGCGAAACGGGCATCGCCGATTTTCAGCGCGGTGATGGCGCCGTCGTCCTTGACAGAGACTTCAACATAAACGGGGGCTACAAAGCCTTCGGCTTCACCGGCATAGGTGGTGCCTTCCGGCAGCAGGACGCTCTTGCTTTCAAAGGCCAGGTTGGCCGCGTTGATGACTGCCTTCGTGGTGACGGTAGCGCCGGAAATGCCATCGACATTTTCCAGGGTCAGCGGGAAGGTCTTGCCAACAAAGCGCTGGCCAAAGTCGGATTCAAGCGCAGCAGCGCCGTAGCCGTCCGATTCCGCGAAACGCTCATCACCGACCTTGAGGCCGGAAATGGTGCCGTCATCCTTGACGGTAACCACCACATAGACGGGTCCGACAAAGCCTTCGGCTTCGCCAAAATAAGGCGTGCCTTCGGCGACTGCGGGGATGCCGCTGTCGGGGTTGAGGTAGAGGTTGATTTTCTTGGCGGAAGCGTTGACCGCGTTTAACACCGCGTTGCTGGTGCGGGTGGCGGCGGTGATGGATTCCACGGCATTGGCGTTGGTCGGGTCACCCAGGCGAACCGGGGACTGCTTGCCCTTGAACTGGTCGGTGAAGGCAGTGTCGCGCGCCTTGGCGCCCAGGCCGGGGGTTTCGGCGAAGCTGCTGCCGCCGACGTTGATGCCGGTGACCGTGCCATCTTCCTTCACGCCGGTGACCACTTCAATCATCCCGCCATAGCCCTTGGCTTCCTCCAGGCTGACATAGCCCACGACTTCATCGCCCTGCTTGGCTATAAAGAAGGCGGTGCCATCTTCCAGGACAATCTCCTCAAAGCTGTCCGCCTCAGGCATGACCGCTTTCTTGGCTTTCTCCTCTGCCGCAATCGCCTGTTGCTTGATCGGTTCTTTGGTGACTTCATTGGTGACTGCCAGGCCCAGGCCGGCAATGATTGTAATCAAGCCAAGAACGATCCATGCAGAAATCCGGTTCTTCATTCAGTCAAACCTCCGTTGAAATGCTAAAGGGATGAAGCGTATGTTCGGATGAAACCCATTGTTTCATGGAAGGTGATAAGGGGCGGCCCAACATTTCCTCAGCCAGTTCCACGTCATCCAACAGCAACGCTGAGCGGATGGCCGAGCTGGAGACCAGGTTGCCTTCCCTTGTTCTGACCGGCTGGATGACAGACAATCCGATGCCGGCCTGTTTGCAAAGGTCTTCCAGCGTGTGGACATCGGTGTCCCCGCGGAATCCAAAGCGGTGGTTGAAGCCCACCACCAGGTGCCTTGCGTTGAGTTTTCCCCGCAAGACTTCCTGGAAAAAGGCCGCGCCGCTTGCTTTTTGCAGCTGGCTGGTAAAGGCGTTGACGGCGATGTCCTCAATACCAGCAGCCTCAATCAGAGCGGTCCGCTCCTCCAGGCTGGTCAGGGCCTGAATGCGCCGGTCCGGGTAGATCACCTGCGCGGGCAGGACGTCATAGGTGTGGACCATGGCAAGCAAATCCTGCCGCCTGGCCACTTCCAGGGCTTCCTGAATCAGGCGCTGGTGGCCAAGGTGGACGCCATCAAACACGCCAAGGCAGATGACCGTTGGCGTGTCAAAGATTCCTTCCATTTGCTCGACCTGATAGACCCTCATGAATACCGCCTGTATCACAAATTTGCATGCGCGATGAACAAGCAGATACTATCACGAGACCTTTTGATTGTCAACGAAAAACAAAGTAATATAACCGTTATTACGAAAGTTAAGCACATGGAATGCCTTGGGTTGTGAAGAAGAATGATTGATTTTTGTCAACGCTCTGTTTATCATTTGTAGTATGAAAGAAGGATGGGCTACGACAGTGAGGCGCACCGCACACCTACCATGGATTCCTCTGCTGGCCATGCTGGTAACAGCTGCCTTGTTGATGGTGGTATTATCGAATGCCTTTGGCTATTCACCGCTGAGCCCATCCCCTTACAATACCTATACTTTGCAGGCGATGGCCTGGCGGGAAGGCAGGGCATACCTGGAAGCGGATGTCCCCCACCTGGAGCTGGCCATCTATCAAGGAAGGTACTTTGTCAGCTTTCCCCCGGTTCCCAGCATCCCCATCTTTATCCTGACCTTCATGTTCGGGGACCAGGTGCCGGACAACCTGCTGGTTGCATTGTACATGCTGCTGGCCTTGTTCGTGCTGTACAATTTGTTCCACAGGAAGGGCTATTCCCCCGCCTGGGCTGCCCTTTCATCCTTCTTGTTTGCTTTCGCGTCTTCCATGTTGCCCATGGCCTTGACGGGCGCTGTCTGGTACCAGGCCCAGATGCTGGCCTTCCTGTTGACAGCGGCCGCCATGGAACGCATGGACGCTGACAAGCCAAGCCTTGGCCTGTTGTTGTTCGCGCTGGCGGTCGGCTGCCGGCCTTTCAATGTGCTCTATGGCCCTGTCATCATCATGCTGCATTTGATGAAGCACAAGGAACAGGGCAAGTCTCTGCTCAACAAGCAATCCATTAAAACCTTGCTTCCAGGTATGTTATTAGGATTGCTTGTCGCGGCGATTTACGCGGCGTACAACCTGCTTCGTTTTGACAACCCGCTGGAGTTTGGGCACAACCACCTGCCGGAGTTTTCCTTCCAAGGCGGCACACAGTTTTCCTTTGATCATCTTCAAAAAAACATCAACCAGTTCATTTTTTCCTGGCCATATGACAGCACAACGGAAGGGCTGGCACTGAAAAAATTTGGTTTTTCACTCTTCCTGGCCAACCCGGTGCTGTTGTTGATTTTGATTCGGAGCATTGTTCTTGCAGTGAAGAAGAAACTAACCCTGCGTCATGGCATCATCCTCTTCTTCTTTTTTGTGCACCTGCTGACGCTGCTGCTGCACCGCACCTTTGGCGGCTTCCAGTTTGGTGCCCGCTACGCGGTGGACCTGATCCCCTACGCAGCCTTGTTTTATGCTCAAGAAGAAACAGAAAAACCCCGCTGGCTGGAGCTTGTTGTCCTGACAGCGGGGCTGGTGTTCACCATTTACGGCAGTTTACAGATTCACTTGTAAATCAATACCCCTGTTCCAGATAGTTCATGTATTGCTCCCTGGTCATCAGGGTTTTTCGCGCTTTGGTGCCCTCATTGCCGGAGATGATGCCGCGGCGCGCCATCTCGTCAATCAAGCGGCCACTGCGCGCGTAGCCAACCCGCAGCACGCGCTGCAGCATGCTGATGGACATCTGCCCCGCTTCCACAGCCATCTCAATGGCCTGTGGCAGCAAATCGTCAAACTCGGCGTCGCCGCCGTCCCCAACGTCGTTCATGCCGCCATTGCCATCATCAGACTCCGGCTTTTCCACATGCTCCATCAGTTCCAGGTTGTACTCCGCCTTGTTGCGGCTGCGGATGTATTCCACTGTGTGCTCCACATCCTGGTCGGACACAAAGCAGCCCTGGACACGGATGGGATCGCGCGTCATGGAGCGGTACAGCATATCGCCGTAACCCAGCAGCTTTTCAGCCCCCTGGTTGTCCAAAATGGTCTTGCTGTCAAAGGGAGAGCTGACGCGGAAGGCGATGCGCCCGGGAATATTGGCCTTGATGACGCCGGTGATGATGTTGACGGAGGGCCGCTGGGTGGCCAGGATCAGGCAGATGCCGGCAGCGCGCGCCTTGGCGGTGATGCGCTTGATGTGGTCCTCAATCATCTTGCCGTTGGTGGTCATCAGGTCCGCCATCTCGTCCACGATAACGATGATGCGCGGCAGGGGCTCCTCATCCGGGCTCAGCTTCTTGTTGTAGGCATCCAGGTTGCGCACACCGGCTTCCACCAATACCTGGTAGCGGCGGTCCATCTCCTGGCAGACCCAGTCAAGGGCGGCGGTTGCCTTCTTTGCGTCTGAAATCACGGGCATCATCAGGTGCGGAACATCGTTGTAGGGCTGCAGCTCGACAAATTTGGGGTCCACCATGATCAGGCGCACATTGCGCGGCGAGGCGCGGTACAGGATGCTGCAGATGATGCTGTTGATGCAGACGGACTTACCGCTGCCGGTGGCGCCGGCAATCAGCAAGTGGGGCAGGTCCATCAGTTCACTGATGATGGGGGTGCCGGTGATGTCCTTGCCCAGGGCAACCGCGGTGGGCGACTTGTTTTCCCGCATCCTGGTAGACTCCAGCACATCGCGCAGATAAACCTTGGATGTTTTGTCATTGGACACCTCAAGGCCCACAAAGGACGTGCCCGGGATTGGCATTTCAGCGCGGATGTCCCCCTTGGCGCGCAGCTCGATGGTCAGGTTGTCCATCACATTGCGCAGTTTGCTGACATTGACGCCTTCCGCCAAGCGGATGGCAAAACGGGTCACCGTGGGCCCATGGACAATGTCGTGCAGGCTTGCTGAAATGGAGAAGCTTTTCAATGTCTCGATCAGCTTTTGCGCGCGGATTTGGTCCTCTTCCGTGGTGTCCAGCGCCGCTTCCAGGGGCGCTTCTGTCAGCAGGCGCAGGGGCGGCACGGCGTAGTCATCAAAGTTCAGCTTGATCTGCTGGGCATCCTTGCTCTTTGCCATGCCATCCAGCGAACTGACAGACGGCGCGTCCATGGTTTTCTTTACCGCAACGCGCTCCCCGCTCAAGGCGACAGCCGGAGCAACGCCTACCGGCTTGGCCGGTTTTTCAACATAAGGCTTCTCAACCGCTTTCACCGGCTCAGGCCTGGTTTGCTTTGCAAGCGATGCAGCCTGTTCTTTGACCGGCTCTTCCACCGGCTCCGGCTTCTCTTCGCGGGTGACCGGATGAACGATGGTTTTCTCGGGCCTTGCTTGTACAGGCTCCTCCCAGGGCAAGGGCCTTGGCTCCGTTTCCTGCTGCGCGACCATCGGCGCGGCTTGCGGCGCTTCCTTGCGCGCGGGCTTTGCGATGGGCTCATAAATCGGTTCTTCAAGCGGCTTGACCGGTTTTCTCGCGGCAGGCTGCTTGTACACCGGCTGGCTTGCCGGCTGGACAAATTCCTCCATCAATTGATTGCCGGTGTGCTGCACAAAGCCCGGCTCCACCACCGGTTCCACTTGCGTGAAATCCTGTTCCTGCGTTGGGTACCAGCCCATTGGCGACGGTTCATACTGGACGGCAGCAGGCTGGGACGGCCACTGAACCTGTTGCTGCTCCTGGGCGGCGTATTGTTCCTGGGCGGCATACTGCTCATGAGTTGCATAAACAGGATCGGGCATGAACTCCTGGCTGGACTGGGGCTGATGGTACACGGGCTCCGCAGCGCGCTGGGCAGCGGGCTGCGCCGGGCGGCCTTCCATTATTGGGCGCTGCTGCAAGCCGTCTGA
Source organism: Clostridiales bacterium (assembly GCA_012521895.1). GTDB lineage: Bacteria > Bacillota > Clostridia > Christensenellales > Aristaeellaceae > UBA6115. The sequence goes on along the minus strand of JAAYLK010000065.1, from coordinate 21,472 downwards.
AATCCTCTGCACAAGCTTTACAGGGCTGACCCGCAGCAAGGCGAACACCAGGGCGATGCTGGCTAGGATCAGTACAGTCACAGCGGGGAAATTACCCAGCATGGCAAATAATGGGTAGGCAATCAGCATCGCCAGGGCACCGCCGCCTGGATACATCCCATTGTCGCTGCGCAGGCCGTTGTAGCGGTGATAGGCGGAGTTGAGATAGGCGCCCATGCTGTCAGGATACGGCGTCCCGCGCAGGGAGTTGATGTTGCGGATGTAATCCATCAAGCGCGGATAGGACTGGTCATTCACACGCAGGGTCAGGGTCATCAAAGCGCCAACGCACAAAAACAACAACAGGCTGATAAAAAAGGCATACAGGGACACATAGCGCTTGGAGGAAATGATGAGCAGCAGGCCAAGCCAGATCACCATCAAGGGCAGCAGCAGGTACAAGCCGCCGGCCAGGCCGATTGCCATGTACTTCATCAGGTTTAAAACACCGGCGGTGGTTTGCAGGGTCGCGCCCAATAGCAGCATCAGGCCAAAGACCAGCAATGCGATGCCCAGGGGCAGCACGAACATGCCCCCCCTGTCGGTGGATTGAATGATGGCTTTAGTTTTTTTCTTTGCGACGCTTGACATGGTTTGTGCGGTTCCTGCCTTACTTTGTTTTGAGCATGATGGCGCCCAAGGTGTTTTCCGTATTTACATAGAGCCTGAGTTCATGATTGCCGTAGCTGTAGGTCAGCATGGTGCCTTCCGGCACGCGGTACAGCTGTGCGGCTGTGTCGCTCATGGGCAGGCTGAACTGGGCAGGCCCAAGAAGCGTTTCGATTTCTGTCCGGGTGGTCCTACCGGTGATGAGGCCGTACAGGTTCATCCGCTTCGTCAGGATGCCCGACAGGCTTGCTTCATCCACGGAGATCAAAAAGGTGCCGCGGTAGGCATCATCCTCCAGCTGGTACAGCTCCCCTTCCGGGTAGCCCTCAGGATCATACTGAAGTCTGTTTTCTTCAACGAGGGTTTCCATCGCGCCGCCCAGCGTCGCGTCCAGCCCAGGCAAGGCGCCCGCGCTGACTGATTCTTCAATGTTTTTCAGTGAAGCATCGGCAATCATCAATTGATCATTGACACCCAGCAAGGTGAGCAAATCCTCTTTACCCAAACGCAGCAATGGCGCGATTTCGTGATACAGCAAATGGATGGAAGCGCTTCTGCCCGACAACCAGACCATGGTATCAAATGGATAATAAAAACTGATGCCCGATGTTGTCAGCAACAGGTTCTCTATTGGAAAGGGTGACAGATTCTGGACATCCAGGTAGTTGGACAGGTCTTCGTCAAATTGTTCCAGCAGGTAGTCTTCAATCCACGCGGCGGCTTCCGTTACATCAAGAAACACAGCTTCCGCGGTCACGGCCTGGCCGTCCTCCAGGTTGAACATGGCCGGGGTTTGCACATACCCTGTCCGCCCATTGGGCTGCCTGCCATCCACAGTCAGTAGAACACTCAATACACCAGGCCCTGATGTTGCGTGAAGGATCCATTGCTGGCTGCTGGCCTGGATGGTGCCGGGGCTGCCGGCTTTCAGAACCGTCAAAGTGTTCAGGCTGGAGGCCGCTTGTTCCAGGATGGCGGTGTTGATGCTGTCCTGAATCAAGGCATCTTCCATGCCCTGCACTTGGGGATATTCCACAAAGGAATCCAGATGTTCCACTTTGATCAAGCTCAGCTGGATTTCAGCCGCGCCTGAAAAAGCGAACAGCGATAGAAGACAAATGATAACAAGGAAACAACCTTGTTTTGACATTCCGTGCATCGTCATCCCCCCTTTGCATCATTGTAACCCAGGGGGGCTGTTTGTTGCAAGATTGATACATCTCGCAACAAATCTGTCATGATTGATGGAGTTGACTGGGGTCATACCCCGGCTTTGCGCTCCTGCCTTCCTGGCGCGCGACATTCTCCGCGTTCTTTTCACAGTAAATGCGGTACATCTCCTCCGCGTCCAGGCCGGCCGTCAGGCACATGCTAAGGAAGAAGTGAAGGATGTCCACCAGTTCTTCCTTGAGCGCCGCGCTGTCGATCTCCTTGGGGTTTTTCCACCATTTGAAGTTGACCTCATCCAGCATCTCGGCCAGTTCGCTCAACATCGCAAGCGTATACTTCTGCATCCATTCCATGGGCTGGATGTTTTGCAGGCCGCGCTTTTCCTTGATGGTGTCATTCAGTTGACGCTGGATGGCCAGCAGATGCTCCAAACGGTCCATGTCAGGCCCCCTTTGCTTGAAATTGCTTGCTGATTTTCTTGCCTACAACAGCCAGTTTGCTTTCTTTTGACAAAATCTCACGGGCAACCCGGTTGACAGTCTTTAAATTGACTTTGCGCAGCTGTGCCAGGGTGTCCTTTTGCAGGATGAGCCTGTTGTGCAGCAGCATGTTCAGGCCCATCCCCGCCATGCGCTGGTAGGCGCTTTCCATGCCAAGCACAAAACCGGTCTTCACCTGGGCCATGGTCTGGGTAAACTCCTGCCGGCTTAAGCCTTGATGGATGACTTCATCCTTCTCCCTCTCAACGATCGCCAGGACTTTTTTCACATTCTTGGGCGTGCAGGCGGCGTAAACGGTCAATTCCCCAACGCCAGGATAAAAGGAAGGCGCCGCGTAGATGTTGTACACCAGGCCCTCCTCCTCACGCACCCGCTGAAACAAGCGGGAGGAAACCCCGCCGCCAAAAGCGGTTGTAAAGGCAAGCAGGGCATGCCGATCATCATGCAGGCTGGGCAAGCCTTCGAAGCTCACACACAGATGCACCTGCTCCACATCCTTGTCAAGCGTCAGCACCTGGTTGTCCTTGATGATGGCGTTTTCCGGGAAAGGAAGGCGCTCCTCCCCCGCCCAACCTTCAAACGCTTCCTCCGCCCAGGCAATGACGTCTTCCGGGATGAAGCGCCCGGCGATGGAAAGCACCGCGTTTCCCGGCTGGTAAAAGCGACCGCGGAAAGCCTGCAAATCCTTTAGTTGATAGGAAGAAATCGCCTGTTTGCTGCCAAGGATGGTGCGGGACAAGGTTTGGTCGCCATACAAACCTTCGTGCATGAGGTTGAACACCAGGTCTTCCGGCGAATCAGCCTCCATGGCGATTTCTTCCAAAATCACCTGGCGTTCCTTTTCAAAGTCCGCGGCGTCCTCCTTTGGGTTCACCAGCATGTCAGCCAGCAGGAACAGGGCTTTCTTCAGGTCCTTGTCCGTGGTCCTGGCATAATAGGAAGTGGCCAGCTTGCTGGTGGCCGCGTTCACATTGCCGCCGATCAGGTCAATTTCCTCCGCGATCTGCTTGGCGGTTTTTGTTTTTGTTCCCTTGAACGCCATGTGCTCAATGAAGTGCGACAGGCCGGACTGGGACGCCTCTTCCATCATGGAGCCGGCCTTTACAAAAAGCCCGATGGCGGCGCTGCGCAGGTAAGGTAAGCGCTCCATGATGAGTGTCAGGCCGTTGGGTAAAACATGTGTTTGGATCATGCTGCTCCTTATTGTTGAAACGGCTTGCCCCCAAGGAGACAAGCCGTTTCATGAATGATTGCGTTAATCAGTCGTTGCGGCGCGGCGGACGGCCGTCACGGCGCGGGGGACGCGCGCCTCCCTCATTGCCGCCAGGCCCGCGGTTGAAGGTGCGCGGTTTGTATTCCATGTCGTTGCGGATCAGGTTGATGCGGCCCTGGGAGTCGATCTCGGCCACCTTGACCTCCACCGTGTCACCGATGGACAGGACATCCTCCACCTTCTCAACGCGCTCGTTGGAGAGCTTTGAGATGTGCAGCAAGCCATCCTTCCCGGGCAGCAGTTCGATGAAGGCGCCCATGGTGCTGAGGATGCGGACAACCTTGCCCTCATACACTTCACCGGCTTCAACGTCCTTGGCGATGCCCTCGATGATGCGGCGCGCCTTGGAAGCGGCCTCCTCGTCCGGGGTGGCGATGGCCACGCGGCCGTCGTCTTCAATGTAAATCTTGACGCCGGTGTCAGCGATGATTTTGTTGATCATCTTGCCGCCCGGCCCGATGACTTCGCGGATCTTGTCAGGATTGATAAAGAAGGTGATGATTTTGGGCGCGTACTTGCTCATCTGCTTGCGCGGCTCAGACAGGGTCTTGAGCATCACTTCCAGGATGTGCAGCCTGCCCTTGAGCGCCTGCTGCAGGGCACGGCGCAGGATGGCCTCGTCAATGCCCTTGATTTTGATGTCCATCTGGATGGCGGTGATGCCGTTCATGCTGCCTGCCACTTTGAAGTCCATGTCGCCCAGGAAGTCTTCCAGGCCCTGGATGTCAGTCAGCACTGCCACTTTGTCGGAATGCTCGTCCTTGATCAGGCCCATGGCGACGCCGGCAACCGGCGCCTTGATGGCGACACCGGCGTCCATCAGAGACAGCGTGCTGCCGCAGACGGAAGCCATGGAAGAAGAACCGTTGCTGGACAGGATTTCACTGACCAGGCGCAGGGCGTACGGGAATTCAGTTTCATTGGGGATGACGGGCTCCAGGGCACGCTCAGCCAGGGCGCCATGGCCGATTTCACGGCGGCCGGGTGAACGCATGCGGCCCGCTTCACCGGTGGCATAGGGCGGCATGTTGTAGTGGTGGATGTAGCGCTTGGAATCCTCATTGGACAGGCCGTCCAGCACCTGGGCGTCCCGCAGGCTGCCAAGGGTGGTGACGGTCAGGGCCTGGGTCTGGCCGCGGGTGAACACCGCGCTGCCATGGGTGCGTGGCAGGATGCCCACTTCGCACCAAATCTGGCGCACTTCTTCTTCCTTGCGGCCATCCGGGCGGATGCCTTCTTCAAGGATTTTGCGGCGCATGACTTCCTTGTTCAGCTCATACAGCGCTTCGCTGACTTCGCTTTCGCGGCCGGGGAAGACTTCGGCGAAATGCGCTTTGACATCGGCCTTTACCTCGTCCTCACGCTGCTGGCGCTCGGCGCGCACATAGGTGGAGAAGACATACTCGGCCTTTTCCAGCGCGTACTCACGCACGGCGGCGACGACATCATCCCCGGTGAGTACCAGGGGGAAGTCCGCCTTCTCAGCGCCAATCTCGGCAACGATGCCTTCCTGGAAGGCGACCAGCTGCTTGATGGCTTCATGCGCGAACAGGATGGCTTCCAGCATGACGTCTTCGCTTAATTCATTGGCGCCGGCTTCCACCATCATGATGGCGTCCTTGGTGCCGGAAACCACCAGGTGCAGATCGCTCTGGGCGCGCTGCTCCTCATCGGGGTTCAGAATCAGCTGCTTGTTGACACGGCCAACCAGGACAGAACCTGTGGGGCCAGCCCAGGGAATGTTGCTGACTGCCAGGGCGATGGAGGAGCCCAGCATGGCGGGGATCTCCGGCGGGTTGTTGGTGTCAACAGACAGCGCCGTCGCCACAACCTGCACGTCATTCCTCATCCCATGGGGAAAGAGGGGGCGCAAGGGGCGGTCGATCAGGCGGCAGGTCAGGATGGCTTTCTCCGTGGGGCGGCCTTCACGCTTGATGAAGCCGCCGGGAATCTTGCCAACGGAATAATGCTTTTCTTCGTAGTCAACGCTCAGCGGGAAAAAATCCACGCCGTCGCGGGGCTTTTCAGACGCTGTCGCGCTGACGAGCAGTGCGGTGTCGCCATAGCGCACCAGCACGGAGCCGGCTGCTTGCTCTGCGTAGCGGCCAAACTCAAAGCTGAGTGTGCGCCCCGCGAATTCCATTGTGTAGGTCTTGTGTTCCATGTTCTTCTTCTCTCTCCTTCTTGGGCGCGCAGCACATGCCCGCTCCCTTCCATCAAAAAGGCCGAAACCCGCTTGCCGGGTTTCGACCGCTTGTGTTTCTTACTTGCGAAGCTCCAGGTCAGCAATCAGGGTGCGGTAGCGTTCGATGTCCGTGCGCATGAGGTAGTCCAGCAGGCCCCTGCGCTGACCGACCATCAGCAGCAAGCCTCTGCGGCTGTGGTGATCTTTTTTGTTGAGCTTCAGGTGTTCGTTGAGGTGGTTGATACGCTCTGTCAGCAGGGCAACCTGCACCTCGGGTGAGCCGGTGTCGCCTTCGTGGCGGGCGTACTTGGTCATGATTTCGTTCTTCCGGGCCTTATCCATGGGTTCCTCCTTGTTGCGGGTGGCAGCCGCTTTTGATCCCCGCTGGCACAGCATCGCGTTGGAGTGTCGCAGACCCGTGCGTGCGGTTGAAGCCACGTTTGCTATCTTACCACAGCTGACGATTCTTGTAAACCAATATAGACATCCATTTTGCCCAAATCCGCTTCCTTGTTCAGCAGGCCTGAATATGGTATGATTTAAACAGTTTTAAGCGGCCGGCACTACGCCGGCTGCAAATCTGCAAGGAGACAAGGATGGCTCAAAACTACACATCTGAAAACATTCAGGTGCTTGAAGAACTGGACGCGGTCCGTCTGCGCCCGGGTATGTACATCGGTTCCACCGGCTCAAGAGGCCTGCACCACCTGCTGTGGGAAATTGTCGACAACGCTATTGATGAAGCGTCCAATGATTTCGCCACTGAAGTTGCGGTGACGCTGCACCAGGACGGCTCCGCCAGCGTCTGGGACAATGGCCGCGGCGTGCCCACAGACCCGCATCCGACGCTGAAAATCTCCGGCATTGAAGTGATTTACACCAAGCTGCACGCCGGTGGCAAGTTTGACCACAACAACTACAACTATTCCGGCGGCCTGCACGGGGTTGGCGCCTCAGTCGTCAACGCGCTGAGCAAATCGATGGTGGTGGAAAGCTTCCGGGATTGGACCCACTGGCGCATCCGCTTTGAAACCACGGTGGACCCCAAAACCAAGAAGCTGAAGCCCGGTTACCCGACAGGTCCCCTGGAGCGCGTGGGCAACACCCGAAAGCGCGGCACCCTGGTCCGTTTCCTGCCGGACGAAGCCATCTTTGAGGACACGCAGTTCAACGGCGAACAGGTGGCCAGGCGTTTGCGTGAACTGGCGTATTTGAACAAAGGCCTGCTGATTCGCTTCACCGATGAGCGCGCTGCCGCGCCGCACAACCAGCCGCGCACCTTCCAGTATGAAGGCGGAATCGCCGATTATACGGCCTTCCTCAACACCGACAAGACCGCTTTGCACGAAGGCGTCATCATGCTGGAAGGCAACAAGGACAACCTGATGATGCAGGCAGCCATCCAGTTCACCGATTCCTACACGGAGTCCCTGTTTTCCTATGTCAACAACATCCCCACCGGCGAAGGCGGCACCCATGAAATTGGATTTCGCACGGCGCTGACCAAGGTCTTCAACGACTACGCGCGGCGGATTGGCGCCCTCAAGGAAAAGGACACCAACCTGGCCGGTGAGGACTTCCGCGAGGGGATGACCGCGGTGCTGGCCGTCAAGGTGTCCAACCCCCAGTTTGAAGGTCAGACCAAGGGCCGCCTGGGCAACACCGAGGTGCGCCCGCTGGTGGAGTCCCTGGTGGCCGAGAAGTTGGCAGAGTACCTGGAAGACCTGCGCAACGCGGCCGTGGCGCAGAAAATCATTGAGAAATCCATCAAGTCCGCCCGTGTGCGCGAGGCGGCCCGCAAAGCCAGGGATGTGGCGCGCACCAAGAGCGAACTGGAGGCGGCGCCACTGGTTGGCAAGCTGTCCAGCTGCACCGGGCGCAACGCCAAGGAAAATGAGTTGTTCATCGTTGAAGGCGACAGCGCGGGCGGCAGCGCCAAGCAGGGCCGTGACCGGCGATTCCAGGCCATCCTGCCCCTGCGCGGCAAGCCCCTCAATGTTGAAAAGAAACGCCTGGACCAGGTGCTGGCCAATGAGGAGTTCCGCTCCATCATCACAGCCCTTGGCACCAACATCGACCGGGACTTCAACCTGTCCTCCTTAAAATATGACAAGGTGATCATCCTGTCTGACGCCGACCAGGACGGCGCCCACATCCGCGCCATCCTGCTCACCTTCTTTTTCCGCTACATGCGGGAATTGATCACGGAAGGCCATGTCTACATCGGCATGCCGCCCCTGTATCTGATCAAGACAGGCGGCAAGGAAATCTATGCCTATGATGACAAGGAACTCAACGCACTGATTCCCAAGAACAAGTCTTATACCCTGCAGCGCTACAAGGGACTTGGCGAAATGAACCCGGAGCAGCTGTGGCAGACCACCATGGATCCGCAGCAGCGCAAGCTGACCCAGGTCACCATTGAAGACGGCGCGGAGTCAGAGCGCCTCATCACCATTTTGATGGGTGACAAGGTGGAGCCCAGGCGGGAGTACATCAGCGAAAATGCCAATTTCAACAAGCCGGACCTCTTCCTTGACCGGCAGCACTAAGGAGAACCATGGCCAAGAAACCATTTGAGGAACGCCTGCACGAGGTCATCCAGTCTTCCCTTGAGGATGTGCTGGCCGGCAGCATGATGCCCTATGCCGAGCACGTCATTCTGGAGCGCGCCCTGCCCCGTGTTGAGGATGGCTTAAAGCCCGTACAGCGGCGCATCCTGTACACCATGCAGGAGTTGTCATTAAGCCCTGACAAACCCCACCGCAAGTGCGCACGCATCGTCGGGGACTGTCTGGGCAAGTATCACCCCCATGGTGAATCCTCCGTCTATGACGCGCTGGTCCGCATGGCCCAGGAGTTTTCCATGCGCGCCATGCTGGTGGACGGCCATGGCAACTTTGGCTCCATCGACGGCGACTCCGCCGCGGCTATGCGTTACACCGAGGCGCGCATGTCCCCCTTGGCGCTGGAAATGCTAAGGGACATTCAAAAGGACACCGTCCCCTACCGCCTCAACTTTGACGACACCCTCAAAGAGCCGGACCTGCTACCCTCGCGCTACCCCAACATGCTGGTCAACGGTGCGTCCGGCATCGCCGTGGGCCTGGCCACCAACATTCCCCCGCACAACCTGCGCGAGACCATCAAGGCCGCCATCCTGCTGATGGAAAAGCCGGACTCCACCTTGGAGGATGTGATGGCGGTGCTGCCGGCACCCGACTTTCCCACCGGCGGCATCCTGCTCAACACCGGAGAAATCAGGACGGCTTATGAAACAGGGCGCGGCAAGCTGACCCTGCGCGCCAGGGTGGAGATTGAACCTGGAAAATCCGGCCGGCACCTGCTGTGCATCACCGAGATGCCCTACCAGGTGAACAAGGCGCAGATGCTGGAAAAAATCCTGAAGCTGTCCGAGGAGAAAAAGGCAGCCCTGGGCAGCATCTATGACATCCGTGACGAATCAGACCGCACCGGGCTGCGCGCCGTGATAGAACTTAAAAAGGAAGCGGACCCCAAGGCGGTGCTCGCCTTCCTGTTCAAGTATTCTGACATGCAGGTGACCTTTGGCGTCAACCTGGTGGCCATCGCCGGGGGCAAGCCGGTGCAGATGGGGCTGATTGAAGCCCTTAACCACTACATCACCCACCAAAAGAACGTGGTGACCAAGCGCACCCATTATGACCTGGAACAGGCCAAGCAGCGCCTGCACATCCTGGACGGCCTGATCATCGCGGTGGACAACCTGGACGAGATCATCGCCTTGATCCGCGCTTCAAAAAACGCCAAAGAAGCGAAAGAAAGGCTAATCGCGCGCTTTGCCTTCACCGACGCCCAGGCACAAGCCATCCTGGACCTGCGCCTGCAGCGCCTGACAGGCCTTGAAATCCTCACCCTGCGTGAGGAGCACGCCAACACAGTCAAGCTGATTGCCAAACTGGAAGCCATTTTGAAGCATGAACACCGCCTGATCGCTGTCATCAAGGATGAACTGCAGGAGATCGCCGACAAGTATGGCGACGACCGCCGCACGGAAATCACCAAGGTGGATGAGGAAGAGCAAACCCGGGTGCTGGCAAGCGAAGTGCCGGTGCCTGAAGAAACCGTGGTCATCTTAACCCGCGGCGGGCAGCTGCGCAGGATGAGCCAGCGCGTGTATGAGCGCATGGAGCTGCCGCAGAACAACAGCGAGATACTGCAGGAAGTCTTCCAGGCGATGACAGACCAAAGTCTGTTATTCTTCACCCAGATTGGCAACTGTTATCAGGTGCCGATCGCCTCTTTGGAGGAATCCTTTAAACCCAAGGAGCGCGGCACCATGCTGGCGGGCATCCTAAACGGCCTGGAAGACGGAGAAACCTGCGTCAGCGTCCTGCTGATGCCCAGCAATGGGGCTGAAAGCCTGGAAGACCTGTTCTTTTTTACCAAGTCGGGCATGGTCAAGCGCACCGCGCTGTCTGAATACGCGGTACGCCGCAGCAAGGTTGCAGCCACCGGCCTTGCCAAGAACGACGAAGTGGTCTGCGTGAAAACCCTGAAAGCCCAGGACGACATCTACTGCCTGACACAAAAGGGCATGCTGATTCGCTTCAGTGAGGACGAAGTCTCCCCGACAGGGCGCGTCACCCGCGGCGTCAAGGCCATCCGCCTGGTGCCCAAGGACTTCTTGCTGACGGCAGGCGGCATCCAGGACAGCGACGCCCTTGTGCTCATCAGCGAACGCGGCTACATGAAGCGCGTCCCCGGCAAGATGATTGACAGCCAGCGCCGCGCCGGCAAGGGCGTCCATTCCTTCTATTTTAACAAGAACGGCAGCAATGGCAGCTTCATCGCCGCCTCCTTTGTGACCGACATCCCCCGTTCCTTCAGCGTGCAGACCAGCCTGGGGCAGACCGTCCCCTTCAACACCGAGGACATCGCGCTGCAGACGCTGACAGAGCGCGGCAAGCCCTATGTGATGGCTGTGATGGATGACGTGGTCAACGGGGTTGTGCTGTAATCCAGAGCAAACTGACCCCTGAAGATACCTGACAGAAAGAGGACCTATGCCTTCCTACCGCTTCTACAGCAACTACAAACAAGCCATTCTCTGGCCTGCTTTGACTGGCCTGCTGGTCGTAGGCATGCTGCGCTCATTCATGCCGGGCTTTGCCTTCATCAGCACAGGCATCATCCTCTTCCCCATCCTGCTCATTTTTGCCGCCGCCCTGGGCGGCATCCTGCCAAGCCTGGCCGGCGTCTCCATCATGGCAATCGGCGCCACCACGCTGTATGGCACCCAGGGGCTGCTGCTTTTGCTGTACCTGCTGCCCCTCACCATCGCCCTTCTTGTATGCCTGGAAATGAGGGTGCCCTTCTTTAAGACCGCCGCCATTGTAACCGCGGCCTTTGTTGTCAGCCTGGTTCTGGTGTTTGTCATGCTGCAGAAGATGGCCGGCGGCAATCTGTATGAGAGCATCGCTCACCTGGCGACCGACAGCCTGGACAAGATGCCCCTTAGGGACAGCTTCCTCTACTCCCTGTGGCGCAGCGGCTTTCTGACCCATGGGATGGGCGCGGACGCCCAGATTTTCGAGTCCGCGCAAAACGCCAACTGGGCTTTCAAGCCCGAGGTGGTTTCCGAGTTTTACAAGCAGATTCACGCCCGCCTAGAGATTCTGCTCGCAGGGCTTTTCCCAGGCCTTTTGACAAACTTCTCAATCTTTCTGGGCTTTTTGACCACCGGGCTTGCTCTGAAGTTGGCCAACCGCTACAGCACAGCAGACGATTTAGACATGCCGCCCTTCTCCCTGTGGTTCATCCCCAGGCAGGCGGGCAGAGCGATGATGATTCTGGCGCTTGGCTACCTGGTCACCCTGCTGTCGCGCCAGCCAATTTTTCAAACCACCGGACAACTCATGTACAATGTCTTCTTTTCCCTGTATGCTATACAGGGCTTGGCATACAGCGCGTACCTCCTCAAACGAAGAGGCAGCAAACGCGTTGTACGCCTGGTGCTGTTGGTGTTATTCTATTTTATCCTCTCCCCTGTCGCCATGCTGATGGGGGTGTATGACCAGGCCAGGGACCCGCGCAAGCTGCGCGAAGCCCCGCCAACCAGCCGATCCAACCAGTCATTCTAAGGAGGTTTATCATGAAAGTCATTTTGCTGCAGGATGTGCAGGGCACCGGAAAAAAGCACCAAATCGTCAACGTATCTGACGGTTACGCCCGCAACTACCTCTTTCCCAGGAAGTGGGCCATGGAGGCAACCGCCCAGGCCGTTGCCGAAGTGGAGCGCCGTAACGAGCTGGAGCGCGCCAAGGTAGCCGCCAAGCACCAGGAAGCGGAAGATCTGGCGCGGCAGCTGAAGGACAAGGTGATCCACATTGAAGCCAAGGGCGGCGAGAAGGGCAAACTGTATGGCAGCGTGACCAACCAGGAAATCGCGGACGCCTTGCAGGCCCAGCACAGCATCCAGCTGGACAAGCGCAAGATTGAGCTGTCAGAGCCCATCCGCAACGCCGGGGAAACCCAGGTCACCATCAGCCTCTATTCCGGCGTCAAAGCGCAGATGACCGTCAAAGTGACTGCCATCCCCAAATGATGACTCGATTTCTCATTAGGAGGGAGCAGTGAGTACTTATCCCTCGGCAAACACCCTGAAAATCATGCCCCAAAGCCTTGAGGCGGAGCGGGCTGTCCTTGGGTCTGCCATGCAAAACGCCACCTCCCTGATGTACATCATGGAGAACCTGCAGGCCGAGGATTTTTATCAGCCCCAGCACCAGGTGCTGTACCGGGCGATGGCCAACTTGTTTTCCGCGGGCCGCAGCGTGGACCTGATTACCATGGATACGGAGCTGACCCGCCTGGGGTCTTTGGACGGGGTTGGCGGCACGGAGTATTTGATTGACCTGATCCAGTCCGTTCCGACGGCTGCTTATTTGCAGCACTATGTGGACATCGTCCTTGAAAAATCCACCCTGCGCAAGCTGATCACCGCCTCTGGCGACATCAGCCGCATCTGTTATGAGCAGCGCATGGACATGCAGGAGACGCTGCTGTTCGCCGAAAAAACCATCTTTGACATCGTAATGAGGCGCACAGGCTCAGAGCAGCTCACCCCCATCCGCGAGGTGATGAAGAAGACCCTGGCGCAGATTGAAGAGCTGGTGCGCAACAAGGGGCAGATTTCCGGCGTGCCCACCGGCTTTTCCATCCTGGACAAGCTGCTGACGGGCTTTCACGGCGGTGAACTCATCATCGTTGGCGCCCGCCCCAGCATGGGCAAGACCAGCTTTGTGATGAACATCGCCTCCTACGCGGCGCGCTACGGCAAGTCCATCGCCATGTTCAGCCTGGAGATGCCCAAGGAACAATTGGCCATGCGCATGCTGTGCGGGGACGCGCGGGTCAACATGCAAAACGTGCGCAGCGGGACGCTCAGCAGCAAGGACTGGCAAAAGCTGTCAGAAGCCCTGGGGCCGCTGTCTGAAACCAAGATGTTTTTAGACGACAGCGCGTCGCTTTCCCCCGCCCAACTGCGCAGCCGCTGCAGAAGGCTGATGAGCGAGCGCGGCCTGGACCTGATTGTGATTGACTACCTGCAGCTGATGACGGCGGATGGGCGCAGCGAAAACAGGCAGCTGGAAGTCAGCGAGATTTCCAGAAAATTGAAGGGCATCGCGCTGGAACTGAAGGTGCCGGTCCTGGCCTGCGCCCAGTTGTCCCGCGCCAATGTCAAGCGCACCGGCAGCATCAAGCCGGTGTTGAGCGACCTGCGCGACTCCGGTTCCATCGAGCAGGACGCCGACGTGGTGATGTTCCTGCACAGGGCCTATTACTACAACAAGGAAGAAGGCGACCCCAGCGAGGCGGAAGTGATTGTCGCCAAGCAAAGAAACGGCCCCCTTGCCAATGTCAGCCTGACCTGGAATGAGGACTTTACCCTGTTTGAGAACCGTTATGAACAAAGTGGAGCGTACAATGAATCAAATTAAGCTGAACAGCCTGCAAAAAGACCAGCTCTTTGAAGGCTTCCTGATTGTCAGGTCCGCCTCCAAGCGCACCAACAAGAACGGCGATCCCTACCTGGACATCAACCTGGCCGATGACAGCCAGGAGATGAACGCCAAGGTATGGAACAGCAATGAAGACGCGCCGGAAGCCGGCAGCGTATTGAAGGTGCGCGCGCTGATTACCGAGTACAACGGCAGGCTGCAGATGAAGATTGAACGGATGCGCGCAAGCGAGGCGGCAGACAATGTTGATTTGTCGCAGCTGGTCGCCGCCGCGCCCCGGCCCGCGGATGAGATGTTTTCTGAATTACAGGCCGTGATTGACAGCATGCAAAACGAGGTGCTGAAAAAGCTGACCACCGAACTGGTTCGCAGGACCGGAGAGAAAATCCATTATTACCCCGCTGCCCAAAGCATGCATCACGCCCAGCGCAGCGGACTGCTGCACCATTTGACGGACATGCTGTCCGCCGCGGCGGCCATTTGCGCCTGCTATCCCTACCTTGATCGCGACCTGGTGATGGCAGGGGTGATCGTGCACGACCTGGGCAAGCTGACAGAGATGAACGCCAACAAGCTGGGCGCGGTGTCCGAGTACACCAAGGAAGGCCTGCTGCTGGGCCACATCGTGACCGGTGTCGCGGAACTGCGCGATGCCGCCAAGGCGCTGGGCTACCAGCCGGACGATGAATACCCCCTGCTGCTTGCGCACATGATTTTAAGCCACCATGGCATTCCGGAATACGGCAGCCCACGCCCGCCCATGTTCCCCGAAGCCGAGGTGCTCAACTGGCTGGACGTGCTGGATTCCAGGCTCAATGAGATGCGCGCCGCCCAGGAGCGCACCAAGCAGGGCGCATTCAGCGACAAGGTGTTCGCGCTGGACCGCCGGGTCTACCATCCCTTCTACACCAACGAACCCGCGCAGGACATCCCGGACAGCGAGCCCGTGCTGGAAGAAGACATCCCGGAAGAGCCGGTCGCGCGCTCCTTTAGGCCCAATCGCTCTGAGGAAGCGGAGCGTTCGTACAACCGCTTGCTGTAAAACCTGGAATCGCTTGACGGCATACGAAGAAATTGTTACAATATCTTTACGAACCTTCCCAAGGATGACGAAATCGGGGGTTATTGTATGAAGAAACTGATGTTCACCGTGCTGATTCTGCTAAGCGTTTTGGTGTTGGCAGGCTGTCAGCAGCAGGCACAGCAACCGCTTGTGTCAGATGTGATTGAAGAGCGGCAGGGCCAGCAGTCACCGCTGGATACGCCCACTGACGCGCCGACTTCAGCCGTGGAAGGGCTGCCGCCGGGTTATAATCCAAGTCTTGAAGAAGACCCCAATCTGCCCATCACCGAAGGCGACTTTGACGCTTCAGGCGTCGCGCTGCACGCCGGCGCCACCCCCATTCCCCTGGACCCCGTGGACATGCCTTCCCCCACCCCGCGTCCGGCCTTGACCTTCACTTTTGCCACCTACACCGCCTCCAACCTGGGGCTGACCTTTGAATCGGTCGCCGGGTACACGGTGGATGACAGCCAGCCGGATGTCTATGTCCTGACTGAGCCGATTGAGCAGCAAAAGGACAATTACTCCGTGGTGTTCACCTTCTCGCGCAGCTCTGTTGGCAACAACTACACCATTGACACCTTGCGCAATGACCTGCGCACATTCGCGGCGGACCTGGGCAAGGTCAACTACAAGGAATGGCGCGTGTCCGACACCGCCGACCGCACCTTGCTGGGCAAGCCCGGCCGTTATGTCACCTACCGCGGCGTGATGCATGATGACACCATCGTCCGCGGGCGCATCCACATGGCCCTGCTGGACAACAACCGCGTGCTGACCATCCACTACACCGGCCCGGGTGAGTACAACACCGATTACTCCAACACCGTGTTCACCCGCATCCGCAGCACCTTGAAGGCCATCTGATCAATCCATGATGCACAAAAACCGCCAGGCCGGCGGTTTTTTGCGATGTAGGTTAGCTTAAGCCTGTTCAATCTCCATGGACAGCTGCACGCTGTTGTCAGTATTTGGGAAGTTGGCGGGCAGCTCCGGCAGATCCTTCAAAGTGCGCAAGCCAAAGTGGGACAGGAAGTCATCCGTTGTGGCGTACAGGATGGGCCGCCCCAGGGTTTCCTTGCGCCCAACATCGGCAATCAGGCCCTTGTTGCTTAAGGATTGCAAGGAGTAATCGCACTTCACCCCGCGGATGGCTTCCACTTCCTGGCGGGTGATGGGCTGGCGGTAGGCGACAATCACCAGGGTCTCCAACGCTGACTGTGACAGGGATTGGCGCTGGACGGGCTGCAGCACCCGCTCCACATAGGTGGCGTAGTCCGACTTGCTGACCAGCTGCAGCCTGTCATTGAAGCGCTTGAGCATCAGGCCTCTGCTGTCATGTAAGTAGGCCTGCTCCAGTTCATCAACGGCTTCAGTGATGGTTTCTATAGTATGACCCAGGGCGTCCGCCAGGGTTTGCAGCTGGATGTCATCCCCGCAGACAAACAAAATGGATTCGATAATGCCGCACAGGCGTTCATGTTTCAAGGGGCTGCACCTCTTTGTTGTTTCGGTTGAGAACGATTTCCGCCTGGCTGTGGGCCTGGCTCACGCGCAGCTTGCCCAGCTTCAACAGCTCCAGCAGTGCCAAAAACAGCGTGACTACCTCATTGCGGGAGGGGTTTTCACTGAACAAATCCGTAAAACGCAGGCTGCCGCGCTTGGTTTTGCGCAAGATCTCCCCCATGAAGCGGGGAACGGAGTATTCATCCAGGCGAATGACCCGGTTTGGCGCCAGGCCTTCCTTTTCTTTGCCCAAAAACCTGGCCTGCATCTTCATAAAAGCCGCGATCAGGCCTTCCAGCGTCAAGCCTTCCAGTTCAATCTGCGGCGGCGGCAGAGGATACTCATCCGGCAGCTTGGAAAACAAGCGGGAGGCAGCTTCTTCAAAATCCTGCATCTGGGCGGCCAGCTGCTGACAGCGGGCGTATTCCTCCAGCTGCCAGATCAGGGTGGCTTCCGGGTTTTCATCCGGGTTCTCCGTCTCCTCCGGGCTGGGCGGCAGGATGGACCTGCTCTTGATCAGCAGCAAGGTGGCGGCCATCTGAATAAACTCACTGGCTTCCTCCATGTCCATGGCCTCGCTTTGGCTGACAATCCGGATGTACTGGTCCGTCACCTGGGACACGAAGATGTCCGCGATGTTGATCTTCGCGTTGCCAATCAAATGGAGCAGCAAATCCAGCGGGCCCTGGAACTCCTTGGACTCAAAGATGAAAGCCATCGCTTATGCCGCCTGCAACAAACGCGTCAGCAGGGGCAGGATGGCGCCTTGCACGGCATAGATGCCTTTTGAGACCCAGGAGCCCACGAAGTCGGTGGAGAACAGCAGGATGAGCAGAGCAATGTGCGCAAACTGGAAAAACTTGCCGCCCATGAAAATTTTGCCGCCAAAGAACACGTTGTTGACCACATGGAAGCCATCCAACGGCGGGATGGGCAGGAGGTTGAACAAGCCCATGCCGATGTTGACCAGGGCCAGCTGGAACAAAAAGCGCTGGACATGCAAAAGCCAGGGCGTCTTGAGGATGACCTGCAGCATCTCGTCATTTTGCGGAAAGAGCTGGATGTTGAAGCCATTTTGCTGGAAGTTCAGAAAGAAGTCCAGGCCGTAGTACTGCAGGGCTTCAGGCTTGTACAAGGCGCGGCTGATCAGGATGGATGCAAAAGTCGCCAACAGAAAGAGGATGAAATTGGTGGTCACCCCGGCCAGGGAAACCTTGATGTCATCCAGGCGCGGGTTTTTGAAATTGTTGGGATTCACAGGCACGGGCTTTGCCCAGCCGATGCCCATCAGAAACATGCTGATGGTGCCCACCAGGTTAAGGTGGGCAAGGGGGTTCAAGGTGAGGCGCCCCAGGTCCTTCGCGGTGGTGTCCCCGCTGCGGTAGGCCGCGTATCCGTGGGCCAGCTCATGCAAACTCAGCGCCAGCAGGACTGCCGGCGCGCGGTAGAGCATGAAGTGCAGGAAGCCCCAGGGGTCCTGCTGCAGCCACTGGAGCATCTCAGTCCTCGTTTTGAGGCAGGTCCTTCCCCTGCGCTTTCAAAATTCGTTCATACAAGGCCTGGGCCTTGGCCTTGTCCA
Organism: Clostridiales bacterium; assembly: GCA_012521895.1. Lineage (GTDB taxonomy): Bacteria > Bacillota > Clostridia > Christensenellales > Aristaeellaceae > UBA6115. Next base: position 3,545 of record JAAYLK010000065.1, on the reverse strand, counting down.
CAAAGTTCAGCGGGGAGAAACTGCCCTCCAGGGCGACTTCAATCTTTTCTTGAGCGTCCGCGTACTTCCCCTCCGCTTCGTCATACAGCGCCAGGAAATACAGGGTGTCAATCTGCTTGGATTTGATTTCGTGCGCTTTTTCAAAGTAGGGCCGGGCGGCGTCCTTGTCCTGCAGCAAGCGGTAGTAAATCTGCCCTAAGTTGTCCAGGGTGATGCCGTCCTCGTCATCATACTCCAGCGCTTCCAGGTTGTAGTCCAGCGCCTTTTGAGCGTCCCCGGTTTCGATGTACAAAAAGCCCAGGGCCTGGTAGGTCAGGCTGTTGGGGGCTTTTCTGTGGGAGGCTTCCAGCGTGGACACAGCCTTGTCCAGTTCCCCCAGCTTCCACACGGCAATGGCGTAGTTCATCAGCAGCTGCTGGCGTTTTTCATCCGTCAGGTCCGGCGCTTTCTGCGCTTTGACAAGCAATTCACGCACCTTTTGAAAGTTCTCTTCCCCGCCTTCGCGCAGGAGCAGAACGCTATAAGGCAGCATGTAGGAAGCCTGCACCATGCCATCATCATAGAGCTGTTGGTACATCGCGCGGGCTTCTTCCTTGTTGCCTCGCTGGTGTTTGATCAATGCGGAACGGACCTTCAGGTTGTCCAAAAACTTCATGCTTGCTTTGTTACCTTTCTGATTAAGCGCAGGCTTCTGCGTTCCAAATCCAGAATGACCGCTTCGGTTTCCGTGGATTTTGCAATGCGCTCATAACAATATAGCATGCCCTGTCTTGTGATTTCAAGCGCACGCGCCGGATCGCGGTAGCGGTGCTCATAGATTTTGGCAAGGGAAATGAACACCCGCGGGTTGAACTGGCGGTCTGCCTGCAGGGCTTCAAAGGCGGCCACCGCTTCCTCATCCTTTCTTTGTTTTCTATACAGCTCCGCCATCTGCAGCATGGCAAGCTTTGAGACCACCTGGTCAGAGCAGGCCTTGTAACAGGTGATGGCGCGCTCGTACTGGCCATGCTTTTCATAGACCCGCCCGATGCTGAACAGGTCCTCCTGGTGCGCTGCGTTCAGCGGCTGCAGGGACTGCAAACCCATGTTCAGGAACAGCTTGGCGAGCGTAATGATGTCCTGGCGGTTGTGGTCCAAGATGTCCTCCAGCAAGGACTCCTCCCGCGTTTCAAGGTACTTGAAATAACGCACCGGCACCTCCGCCCCCGGCAGGTCCCCCTGGCGCTCAAAGCCCAGCACAAGCTGTTCCAGGCGCGTCAAGGGTGTGCGCCCCAGGCGCAGCTTATAGGTTCTCTTGGCGGCATGCAGCAAGTCCAGGTGGGGCAATTCGGCCAGGTCCCGGTTTGAGCGGTTCATGGTCAGCCTGCTTTGCAACAAGGGCAGGTCAAAGGACTTGCCGTTGTAGGACACCAGGCAGGTGTCCTCTTTGAGTTCTTCTTGAAATTGCTTGAGCAGCTGGTGTTCCTGCGGATAATCCCGCATCAGCGCTTGGGTGACTTTCAGTACATCGCCAACAATCCTGCCCCAGCCAATCAGGAAGGCCACTGTGCCCACACCGCGGGACAGCCCGGTGGTCTCCGTATCAAAAAACAAGAGGTCTTCTTTGTTGAAGCCACGTCTGATTCCGCGGTTGCTTAAGAATGAAAAGACGTCCTCATCAAAAAGACCGGGTGCCAAGTCATTCAAAGGCACCTGGTGTGTCCGCACCAGCAATTCCTGCGGCATTGGCTTGTTGCTGCCGCTGTCCTTGATTGGCTGAATCTGTTTTAACTTGTCATAGAGCGACGCCATCAGTTGCTCCCGGATGGGTGAAGGAGCACTTCTTCCTCATCCGCGTCCACCCAGGGCTCCGCGGTGGGCTTGGGCGTGGGATAGGAATACCAAAGGGCCTGCTCATAGCTTTGCCCGGTGAGATAGGGCGCGGTCGCCTGGCGCAGGGCAGATTCCTGCCCGGCTTCGTCCGCTTTTTGCAAGGCCTGGAGCGCTTCCGGCTGTTTCTCCGCCATCAGGTCAGCAATCAGTCCGGCCAGCAAGACATGGCTGCCCCCGGTCAGCACATACTCCGGCAGCATGCGGGCGTAGGTCACATAGGTTTCAAAGGGGATGTCCAGCTGGTGCATGGCAGTGGCATGGGCGATGCCGACATAACGAAAATGCCAGGGCTCGTCGCTGATGCCGGTCAAATCCCGCCAGGCAGTCTTGTAGCGCAGGATGAAGCCGAAACGGTGGGCGTTCTCCCCCGCCCATTTTCCTTCCTCGGTGTCGCCAAAGGCCTGGCTGAGGTTGAGGTGAGAAGGCGCTTGCAAATCAATGGCGAGGCCCAGCTGGTGTTCGCTGGTGCCCGCCAGCGCGACGCGGCGCTGGGCTCTCTCCCGGCTGCCCACTTCCTGCACCTTGGTATTAAATAAAATCTGCTGGATGCCGTAGCTGCGATAACCGGAAACGGCATACAAAACATGCCCCTCTTCCATCAAAGCAGCTTCAAACAAGGCTTCCAGCGCCTGTGCCGCCTCCCTGGTCATAAGGATTTGTTCCTGCAGGCTTTCCTTGCGTGTGGCGACGCGCGGCAGGACCAGGTCTTGGGGAATATACGTCTTGCTAATGCGGTGCTCGCGGTTCACCAACACCAGGTGCCGGCCCAGGTCCAGGATGGAGGTCTTTACCGCTTCAGGCGGCGGTGTGGGGCTGGGGACTGGCGGGCTTGAATGCGAAAATGCCGGCACCGCGAAAAGCAGCGCCAGCAAGGTAAGCAACAAACAGCACTTCTTCATCAGGTTCAAGGCATCGTGCCAAAGAAGGACACTTCCCCGTCCCCTTCCTCATCCGTATGCCCGGTCTCCACAACCGGCGGCGGCGCGTTCAGTCGCGCCACCAGCTGCAGGAAATTGCCGCCTTCTTGTTCATACGCCGCGATAGCCTGCGTGTACTCATCCGTGAATTCTTCCAGCGACAGACGGTTTTCCATCATGTAGCGGGCAACATCAACGCCCACATACCGCAGGTGCCAGGGTTCGTAGATGATCTTGGTGATCTCCTGTTTTTCGGGCAGGTAGCGAATGATGAAGCCAAAATCCGCGCAGTTCGCCTCCATCCACCTGGCTTCCGCCGTCTCCCCAAAGGCCGAGGTCATCCCCTCACGCCTGGACCATTCGCGGTTGAGCACATCAACACCCAAACCGGTCTGGTGGTCTGAGGTGCCGGGTTTGGCGACGACGCCGTCGTCCTTGCCGTATTTATCCAAGCGGTTGTAATACATGGTGGCCTGGGTTGAGTAGCTGCGATAGGAGCTTTTCACATACAATTCATGCCCGGCATCCTGCGCGGCCTTGAACAGGTCCGTCAGCGCGATGGCCGCTTCCTTGCGCAACTCATGCGGCCCGCTGACAGCGCGCAGGGATACAGGCACCAGGTTGTTGGGCACAAAATCAGCCCCCAGCACAGCGCTCTGGCTGACCAGGCTCAGGTTGCCGTTCTTGTTTTCCAGCAGGTTGGCTTCAAGGGGATAAACCCACTCCGCCTCCTGGGAAAAAGCAGCGGGAACCAGG
>JAAYLK010000064.1 GCA_012521895.1 Clostridiales bacterium | reverse complement strand
CCTTCCTGGATCCAGTGCCGGGCGACGCCCCTGGGCCCCAGGAAGAAATGGCGGCAGCTGGGGTCTTTTTTGTTTAATTCCGGTAGCGTTGGAATGTTCCACCAGCTGGCATAGTTGTTGGGATGATTGCGGAACTGATACCAGGAATAATAGGGGCTGTCCTTGCTCTGGTAGGCGCCCAGAGTGGGATAGCTTCCATAGCGGTTGAAGTACAGGCTGTCCTCCCCCGTATGGCTGAAGACCCCGTCCAACAGCACCCGGATGCCCATGGCGGCTGCTTCTTTGCACAGCGAATGAAAATCTTCCCTGGTGCCCAACAGCGGGTCGATGGTCAAATAATCCCCGGTATCATAGCGGTGGTTGGTGCGGGCTTTGAAGATGGGGTTGAGGTAGAGCACGGTAATGCCCAGATCCTTCAGGTAGGGCAGCTTTTGTTTGATGCCCTCAAGGTTGCCGCCAAAGAAATCCAGCGCCCAGTTATCCCCGCTGCGCTCATCGGCAGTCAGGTAGGGCGGCTCGTTCCAGTTGCTATGCAGCACAACATCCGTGCGCTGGGTGGTGGGCATGTGGCTGCGGTGGAAGCGATCCGGAAAAATCTGGTACATGATTCCTTCACGCAAAAAGGACGGCGGGTTGAAGGCCGGGTCGTACACGGTAATCTGGTAGGCCGGTGGCGGATCCAGGTAGCTGACCCCCACGCCGCCCAACCTATCCTTGGCATTGCCGTAATACATCCACCGCCCCCGTTCGTTGAGGGCCTTGAAGTCATACCAGACAAGGCCGGGGTGGTCCGGCATGGTGATGGTGCTTTCATAGACGCCAAGGCCCAGGTGTTTCATGGGAATCAGCGTCTCTTCGCCATTCCAGAACCGGAGGGTGACCTGGTCGGCCGTGCCTGAGATGTACAGTCGGATGCGGACCTTGGTACCGCTTATGACGGCGCCGCCGGGAAATCTGCAGTCGGGTCGTTGTGAGTTGTGAAACATGTCCATGGATGAATAAAACCTCTTGTTTGTATGGATTATTGTTTGAACACGGGGTTTGCGCAATAGTTGTACAGCGCGCAGTCAGCACACAGCGGGCGCTGCGCCTTGCACACGCGACGCCCGTGAAAAATCAACCAGTGATGGGCCTTGTTCCACAGTTCACGCGGAATGTTGGCCATCAGCTGCTGTTCGGTTTTCTCAACGCTGGTGGCCTTGGCCAGCCCCAGGCGATTGGAGACACGGAAGACATGGGTGTCCACCGCCATGGCCGGCACGTGGAAGGCATTGGCAAGCACCACATTGGCGGTCTTCCTGCCAACGCCTTTTAAGCTGGTCAGTTCTTCCAAGGTCCCGGGCACCTTGCCGTCAAAGCGCTCAATGATGTCCCTGGCGGCCAGGACGATGTTGGTGGCCTTGGACTTAAAGCCGCAGGACTTCACATAGGGGAAGACTTCTTCCGGCGTGGCTTGCGCCATGTCCTGCACAGTCGGAAAATCCTTGAACAAGGCAGGGGTCACCTTGTTCACCTGCACATCCGTCGCCTGGGCGGACAGCATGGTGGCCACCAGGGTTTCATATGGATTGGTAAAGTGCAGCTCCGGCCTGGCGTCCGGGTACATCTGCGGCAGGGTCTCCAGAATCAGCCGGATGCGCTCCTGTTTTCTCATCGGGTGAGGCGCTCAAAGGTGGGGCGGTACTCAATCATTTTGAGGATCAGGAACACTTCCAGCGGGTACATCAGCAGGTTCTTCAGCGCGCGAAGGGGCAGCAGCGCGAAAAAGCCCCGGCCGATGATGGTGGAGATCACCAGGGTGTTCAAGGTGAGGTGGCAGATGACAATCACCAGCAGCTGGCAGATGAGCACATGGGCCTTCTTCAGATCCTTACGGTGGAGGAAAAGGCCATAGATGGCGCCTTTGACCGCGGCGATGGCGGTAAAGCGGAAGTCCAGGGGGCCTGAGGGAAAGAGGGCAGCGCCGATCAGGTCGGCCAGCGCGCTTACCACCACCGCCGGAATCACGCCATACAGCATGCCGGCCAGCGCGATGGGCAAAAAGGCGATGGACACGCTCAGCACCCGGTCGTTGTAGCCCAAAAACCGTTCCAGGATGACCGAAATGGCGGTCAGCAAGGACAGGATCAACAATTTTTTCAGCACGTTGCTTTTGTTCAGGCTGATGTCGCTCATTGTACTACCTCACAAGAACTTGATAATCAGATGGTACCACGATTTGCTCGCTTTACTCCACCACCATGAAGCTTTCGGGAAACATGAAGTCGTGCAGCAGCGCGCGGTTTTGTTCAAAGTCCAGCAGCTGGCCGTCTCCGCCGGCGTAGGTGAACTGCCGCACCGTGCCGTCCGCGGGCAGGCGCCACTGCTCCACCTGGCTGTTGCGCAGCAAGAAGGCAACGCGCACGGCTTCCAGCATGTCGGCCATGGAGATGTTGGTCTTGTAGCGCTTGGTGGTAGGGTCCCTGGGTGGAATGCCAAAGGTGAAAATCCCGTTGTTCTTAATGCCCGGGTAGGTAAAACCCTTGTCAAAGGGCTGGTTCCAGATGTTGAGAACTTTGGTCAGCAGGTCCTGCGCCTGGTTGATGTCATAGCCCTTGATGTTGCCTGCCAGACCTGACAGCACCGTGCGCACCCGGAAGGTGCGCCCAAAGTCCTGGGTGTCTAAGTTGTTGCTGGCACGGCGCTTCCTGATGCGCATGTAGATAACCGAAGCAAAGCCGTTGAGGTGGTAGGTCCCCGCGCCGTTTAACACCGGCTGGGTGCTGTTCACCGGCACCGACCAGCCCTTTAAGTAATGGGCTTCATCGCTGGTTAGGTCAAGGGTGACCCCGCCGCAGGCGTCCACAATCTCCATGATGTGGCGCCAGTCCATCAGCACATATTTTTCAACCCTGATACCAAAGTGGCGGTTGATGACCTTCAGCAGGTCTTCCACCCCGTATTCCCGCACCACGCGGTTGATCCTGCCCGGGTTGCCGTCCGGGCGGATGATGAGCATGTCGCGGATAAAGGAGGTCACGATGACGCGTCCGGCCAGCTCATCAAAGGTCAGCAGCACCAGGCCATCATTGTAGCCCTGGTTTTCCGGGTTGTTCTGCCATTTGTCCATGCCGATGAGCAGGTAGTGGTGGACGCCCGCCGGTGTGGGGGGGATGTCCGCGTCGCCTAAGACGCTGATGTGCTCCTTGAGGTAGGCGCGGTCATCCGCGAGGCCGGAAAACGGAATGCCGCTTAGCAGCAGCAAAGCCAGAAACATGCTCAGGAGTCGTTTCATTGGGCCGGCTTCTCGTATTTCTCAAGCAGCACGCCTGCTTCGTTGATCAGTTCCAGGGAGAACTCATCCGGATAACCCTGTTCATACACAATGCGCCTGATGCCAGCGTTGATGATGATCTTGGCGCAGATGGAGCAGGGCTGATGGGTGCAATACAAGGTGCCCTGGTCAATGGAGATGCCCAGCTTGGCCGCCTGCACCACCGCGTTTTGCTCCGCGTGCACCGCATAGCAGATTTCAGCCCGCGTGCCGGAGGGGATGCCCAGCTTGCGCCTAATGCAATAGCCTTTTTCCTTGCAGGTCTTGATGCCCGCAGGCGCGCCGTTGTAGCCGGTGGTCATGACGCGCTTGTCCTTGACGACCACTGCGCCAACAGCCCGGCAGTCGTTGTGGCAGCTGCTCCAGCTGGACACCAGGTGCGCCATTTCTATAAAGCGATGATCCCATTTATCCATACAGGCCTCCCAATTTACACGGTTTGATGTGATTTGATCCGCTCATTGACCCGCTGGCGCAGGCATAGCAGCCAGCCTTCTTCCCGCGGGTAGTGTTTCATGGTGATTTCCTGGTTCAGTCCCTGATAAATCACCTGTTCCACTTCCTCGCGGCTGGTCAGCTTTTCAAGCAACTCCAGCGCCCGCAAATCCTGCATGGCGTGCAGGAAGAGCATCAACCGCAGGGATTCCTCCGGCTGACCGCCCTCCCCGGGATAAACCTGGAAGGCGTCCCCCGCCGGGGCAAAGCCCCCGCAGTCGGTGTTCAGGTAGGGGTCAATGGGCTGCACCGAATACTGGGAGAAGTAAAAATTGAAGGCCCAGTGCAAAAAGCCCGTCATCCTGTACAAGTACAGCTGGACGCCCAGGATGCGTGTGCGGGCTGCGGGCATGGCGATGAAGGTGTTGGAGACATCCCGGTGCTGGCCGACGCAGTAATAGGTCCAGCGCTCGGACAGGTCCAGGTTTTCAAAGCGCTCAATGTGGTCGTTGGCGGGCACGGGAATCATCTTGTCATCCAGCGGCAGGGAGGCGGGGTCGCTCATGGCGTCCAGGAACTTGGCCCTGGGCAGGATCTTGCGCACGATGTCGTGAAGCTTGAAATACTGTTCCCGGTCATGCCCGCCCGGCTCATCCGTCAGGTGGAAATAGCTGTTCTCCAGCACGTCCATGTACTCCAGCTCTTTTTCAATCGCCGGCAGGTACAGGGAGAGGAACTTCACATATTCCGGATCATCCGCGGCCGTGTTCCAGCCAAACAGCTGGACATAGGCGCCGTCCTTGATGCCCATGATCTTGGGCGCGTGCAGCCCGCCCCATTGGGTGAAGAGGTGGGCCATCTCAAAATAGCGGATGCCTTCCATGCGGCACATGGTGATGAAATCGCGCAGCTTGGCAAACTTGAAGGTGTAGCCAAGGGGGGTCACAAAGACATCCACCAGCTGCATGGTCAGGCGCTCACCGCCCACCTCGGTGTCCAGCGGCGGGGTGTGGATGGGTGTTAAAATCATGTTCATGCCGCGCTTGGCCGCCAGGGAGATGAAGTTGCGCATGATGCGGTTGTGCTCCACCGACAGCACCGGCACCTGGTAGTGCACGGCCAGGCTGTCCGCGTGCAGCCAGCGGGTGTGGATCAGCTTTTGCCGCGGCAGTTCCCGGTCAATCAGCTCAATCACCAGGTCTTCCTTTGCGATGAGCTTGCCGTCCATGTCGCTCATGAGGACGCTCAAGTGATAATCTCCCGGCTTGCTTTCAGGCGCTGCCTCCACATCCAGCCAGAAGGCGTCCCACTGGCGGGGATATAAGCGCACCTGGCTGCTGCGGACATTGCGCAGCACATCCGGGTAGATGCGCTCCTTGCTGTCTATGTAGTTGGCGTCACTGTCGCCAAACTTGGGAAAGCGCACCGGCACGCCAAACACCTGGCGCAGGGTGACGGGCAGGTCGCAGGCAATCTCAAGGTTTACAAAGGGCAGGCCGCCGGGCACATCCTCATTCAAAAAATACGCCGCCTGCAGGGAATAGACTTCACCGCGCAGCAGGCTGGCCTTGCAATCCCTCGGAAAGGCTGTCGGCTCGGCTTCGTGCAGCACCTTGCACAGGGAGCTGACCAATCGCAAACGGATGTCCATGGGTGGCCTCCTTTCTATCCTTGTCAGTGGGGGGATCAGCCCAGGTTGATGTGGGGAACCACGTTGATGATGCGCCGCCGGGTCGCGCCCAGGGAGCGCAGCAGACCGGCCTGGGCCTGGTTGCCGCTGAAGCCCTGGGTGAGGGCGGAGGTCACATGGCGCTGGCGGAGCAGGTCGGACGCCGCGATCAGCAGCGACTTGCCCACACCCCGTCTGCGCATGTCCTTTTGGACATACAGCATCACCAGCGCCGCGGTATCCGGGGTGGCGCCGGTCATCAGGATTTCGGCGATGGGGTGCCCGGCCCTATAGTAGCCCAGCGCCAGGAAATAGGGCTGCTGCATCTGCAGGGTCAGAAAATCGTGGGAGATGGGGGACAGGCGGTTGCGGTTCAGCCGTGCCAAAAAGGCATACTGATCCTCCACCGTCAGCAGGGGCACGGACGCGAACTCACAGCCCATGGGCGGCTGGGCGGCGCCTGTTGGCAGCGGGAAGATGTACTCCTCGCGCGCGTCATTGCTTGAAAAGCCATTCTGGTTATAAAATGTCACCAGGTCAAACTGGGTTGGGGCGATTTCGGTATAGATGCGCCCCTTCATGGGCGGGTAGGCCGCACGGATTTGCTCGCTGCGCGCCAGAACCGCGCCCAGGAGCAGGTTGCGCGCGGAGGGCTGGGCCTGGATGTCAATGAACAATTGCAAGGGGCGCTCCGGGTACATTTCCTCCTGCATGTTGACAATCACAAAAGCGTGCCCCATCTGCACGAACTGGTCGTTGGCGGCAAAGAATACGTCCTGGGCGGGCACGCCCTGGAAGGGGGCGCCGGGGTGTGATAAACGCATACAATCTCCTGGTGGTGGATTTGATGAACGTGTGGCCTGCCTTAGTGCCACTCCGTCTCCTGCGGGGAGACGCCGGGGGTCAGGTCATAGATCACCTTGTCAAGCATGGCGCTGTGATCCAGGGCTTTCTGGGTGTATTGCTCCAGCAAATCATAGGGCAGCCTGGCCGGGATGACGCGCAGATCGTTGCCAGTGTGGCTGATGCTGACCGCGCGTAGGCCCAAAGCCACCGCGGCGGTATCCGCCTTGTAGGGCACTTCGTACAAAACCGCGAAATACTTCCACAGGCGCTTGGCAAGGCCTGCTTCCCGGATGGTGTGCTGGAAGAGGTTGTCCGCCCAGCGCAGCAGATTCAGCTTCTCCTTGGTGCATTCCCCGAAGATGCGCAGGGCAAGGCCGGTCCAGGGGAAGGGCTGCATGATGGTCATCTCATGGGGCATGCCCAGCGCCTCGCCCACCATCCGGATTTCATCCTTGAACAGGTCCGTCAGCGGCGCGATGGTGCGCTTGCCGCGGGCAAGCTGTGAATGCGTCAATGGATTTATTTTTCCTGAAAACATGTGGTCAGAGGAGCGCGATTCCACCAACAGGTCATACGTTAGCAGTGAGGCGGTTTCTTCCAGCACGGCATTCAAGGCTTCCATCATGGCCTTGCGCTTGGCTTCCTGGCTGGT
>JAAYLK010000001.1 GCA_012521895.1 Clostridiales bacterium | reverse complement strand
TGGTGGAGGGGGAGACGGTGGTGCACCTGGTGCCCCAGGGCACGCTGGTGGAGCAAATCCGCGCCGCGGGCTATGGCCTGGGCGGTTTTCTGACGCGCACCGGCGTTGGCACCGAGGTGGAAAAAGGCAAGACGGTGATGGAGGTGGACGGCGTCAAATACCTGCTGGAGAAACCGCTGCACGCCGACATCGCCCTGGTGTTTGCCGACAAGGCGGACGAGTACGGCAACCTGGTGTACAGGGGCGCGACGCGCAACTTCAACCCCATCATGGCCTCCGCCGCCAGCATCACCATCGCCCAGGTGCGCGAAATTGTTCCCGTAGGGCGATTGGACCCCAACGAGATCATCGTGCCCGGCGCCTTTGTCAACTACATCGTGCAGGAGGTGCAGTAATGGATAAGCAGCAAACCCAGGCCTTCATCGCCAAGCGCGTCGCCCAGGAACTGACCGAGGGCAGCATTGTCAACCTGGGCATCGGCCTGCCCACCCTGGTGTCCAACTTCGTTCCGGAAGACAAAAACATCTTAATCCACGCCGAAAACGGCTTCCTGGGCCTGGGCCCGGTGCCGCTGGAGGGCCAGGAGGATCGTGACATCGTCAACGCCGGCGGCGCCTGCGTTACCATTTTGCCCGGCGGCGTGTTTTTTGACAGCGCCACCTCCTTTGGCATCATCCGCGGCGGCCACCTGGATGTGACCGTGCTGGGCGCTTTGGAAGTGGACGAAATGGGCAACATCGCCAACTATATGATTCCCGGCAAGATGGTGCCGGGCATGGGCGGGGCGATGGACCTGCTGTCAGGCGCCAAGTGCGTCATCGTGGCCATGGAGCACACCGCGAAGGGCAACCCCAAACTGGTGGAAAAATGCAGCCTGCCGCTGACGGCGGTGGCCGCAGTGGACCTGATCACCACCGAAATGGGCGTGATTGAGGTCACCCCGGAGGGCTTTGTTTTGACCGAGTACAACCCCGAATACACCCTGGCGCAGATTCAGGAGGCCACCCAGGCGAAATTGATCATTTCCGATGATTTGAAAGTGATGCAGGTGGAGGAATAAGGTTTTCAAAGCAGCATAGTGAAAAGGTTGGGGCGCGGTTCATTCATTCATGCCCCAACCTTTTCAATTGCTCAATTGATTATTCGCTCAGCTGCTTGATCCCCTCTTCCAGGAAGGCTTTGAGCAGCAGGAAAGTGTTCCACAGCCCTTCCTCGTGCACGCGCTCGTAGCCATGGCTGGCGGCCACCCCCGGCCCGATGAGGGCGTGGCGGTAGTCGTGCCCTGCGCCCAGGGCGGCGGAGGTGTCGGAGCCATAATAAGGATAGATGTCCACGGCGTACTGCAGCTTGTTTTTCTGCGCCGTGCCAACCAGGGCGCCGGTCAGCTCGCGGTTGTAGGGGCCGCCGGAGTCCTTGGCGCAGATGCTGACCTTGAATTCGTCGGTCTGCAGGTCGTCACCCACCACGCCCATGTCCACCGCCACCATGTCGCGGATGTTGTCTGGGTGGCCGGCGGCGGCGCCGTGGCCCACTTCCTCATAGTTGGAAAACAGCAGGTGGACCGGGCGGGCGCAGATGGCCGCGCCTTCTTTGAAGGCACGGGCCAGGGCCAGCAGCACGGCGGCGGAGGCCTTGTCGTCCATGTGCCGGCTTTTGATGAAGCCTTCCCCGCTTTGCACAAAGCGCGGGTCCAGGGCGATGTAATCCCCGGCGCTGATGCCCAGCTTTTCCGTTTCCTCCCTGGTGGACACCTTCATGTCCAGCACCACTTCCATGCTCTCGTCGCTGCGCTCCTGGGTGCGCAGTTCCTTGTTGGCGTGCACCGCGGGCTGGTTCATGCGCAGGGTGCCCGGAATCTGTTTGCCCTCCCGGGAGAACACGGTCACGTTTTCCTGCTCGGCGTACTGGAAGGGGTAGCCGCCCAGCTGGGTGATCCGCAGCCGGCCATTGCCCTTCACCGCGCGCACCATCAGCCCCAGGGTGTCAATGTGGGCGGACAGCAGAATGCCCTCGCCCTGGCCCTCGTTCAGCGCGCAGAACACCGCGCCTTTGCGGCTGCGCCGCGGGGAAAAGCCCAGGGCGGCCAGTTCCTTCATCAGGTATTCCTCGGCCAGGTGGGTCATGCCGGTGGGGGAGGGGGTCTGCGCCAGTTCGCGCAGGCGGGAAACGAGATAGGCCAGGGTGGACTCTTTCATGGGAATGCTCCTTTGATGTTCGCTTTAGGCATTATACACCAGCGGGGCTTGCGTTGTATGCCGGGGGAACGCGTGATAGAATGGTTGAAAACACAGGGCAGGCGCGGCGGACCAAGCGCGTCATCCACCAACCCACAAAAGAGCACCGTGCCCTTGGCGCACGGCGGGGGAGGCATCGCATGGCGACATTGATAAATAAGCAAACGGCCGCGCCCCTGGGCGCCAGAACCGCTGCCGCCCTGTTGGTGATGGGCTTGTTTGGGCAGGTGGCCTGGACCATCGAAAACATGTATTTCAACGTGTTTCTGTACAACGCCATCCTTCCCGACACCGGCTTGATCGCCCTGATGGTGGCGCTGAGCGCTGTGGCCGCCACGCTGACCACCTTGTTTATGGGCGCCTTGTCGGACCGCCTGGGAAAGCGCAAGGCCTTCATCGTAGCGGGCTACCTGATGTGGGGCCTGAGCATCCTGGCCTTCCGCTTCATCAGCCCGGGAAATACGATGCTGGCGGAAGGCGCGCGCCGGGCTGCGCTGCTGGTGGTGGCGCTGGACTGCGTGATGACCTTCTTTGGCAGCACCGCCAATGACGCCGCCTTCAACGCCTGGGTGACCGATGTGACCCTGCCGGGCAACCGCGGGCGCGCCCAGGGCATTTTGAATACGCTGCCGCTGATCAGCATGCTGCTGGTGTTTGGCGCCTTGGACCCGCTGACGCAGGCGGGCCGCTGGGCGGATTTCTTCACCATCGTGGGGGTGGCCACGCTGATTGCGGGCATTTTGGGGCTTATCCTCATCCGGGAGCCATCAGTGCAGCCTGCCCGCGAGCCCTACCTGCCCGTGCTGCTGCACGGCTTTTCGCTGTCGGTCATCCGGCAAAACATTGGCTTGTACGCCGCCTTGCTGGGCCTCTTGATGCACGGCATCGCCGCCCAGGCCTACATGCCCTATCTGATTATCTACATCCAGACCGGCCTGGGCATCACCAACTACGCGCTCATCCTGGGCGCGGTGCTGCTGGGCGCGGCGGCGCTGACCCTGGCCTATGGCCCCCTGATTGACCGCATCGGCAAGACGCGCGCCGCCATCCCGGCGGTCATTCTGGGCTTGGCGGGCTTACTGGGTATGTCTGTGTCAACCAGCGTCCCTGCGCTGATTGCCGCCGGTTTTGCGATGATTGGCGGCAGCATGGCGGCGGCCGCCTGCTTAAACGGCCTGGTGCAGGATGGCATCCCCGCCGGCCAGGCCGGGCGTTTTCAAGGCGTGCGGATGATTTTCTCCGTTCTATTGCCCATGGTGATTGGCCCCTTCCTGGGCAATGCCGTCATCAAGGGCTCCGCCAGGACCTATGTGGAGCTGGGCCTGGCCAAACAGGTGCCCACCCCAGCCATCTTCCTTGTGGGCGCCGCTGTGCTGGCGCTGATGCTGCCGGTGCTGTGGATATTGGAGAGGAGGGGAAAGGCGGGCGGAAGGGGTTCAATGGCCGGGTGATGCGGTTGTTTGAGAACATAGGGACTAACACGGGGGACGCGAGCACAGGGGACGCGAACACAGGGGACGTGTGTCTGTGTTCTTGAGAAAATGCCTGGGAAACATGACGCTTACAAATGTCATTTGAGTTTCTGCTTTTCATGAGTCATTGAGACGATAACACAGGGGATGTGTGTCTGTGTTATTGAGGAGATACCTGGATTTATGGCACTAACAATTGCAATGAGTGTTGAAGATTGCCAAAAACACATGAGGTGATAATACAGCGGGATTGTACCTGTGTTTTCACAAGTTTTGTACCTTAATAGCATGGCGTTTTGAACACAGGGGACGTGTGTCTGTGCTCATGAGGAAATACCTGGGTTTATGACGCTTACAATCGCAATGAACGTTCATGATTCTCGAAAATACATGGGGTGAAAATACAAAGGGACCTGTGCCTGTGTTTTCACAAGTTTTACACCATAATGACATGGCGTTTTTCAGCCATTTTGATTGTTCTGCGAATGAATCCGCACAGCGGTCAGCGCCATCACTCCCCTGGAAATATTTGACCAAACAGGCGTTTTGATGTATAATCAGGCTGTCCATAAGGCGGGTTTACACCAAGGTGTTCATCCGCGTCAGGACCTGGCGCGGCTTAGCGCGCCGGACACAGGGCAGGCTGCGCCCTGGCCGGTCCCCCTCATGGGGGTGTACTGGTTTCGACGGGGATCGTCGGGCACATGGTAAGCGAGCCGTGGACCCTGGCCACGTTAAAACGGGGAAATTAAATTAACTGACAACAATCAGAATTTAGCTTTCGCGGCCTAAGCCCGCGAACGTCGGCCCCAAGCGCTCACGGCTTGGACTCCCGGCGCCATTGATGTGAGGAACAGGGCCACCTAAGCTTTGCGGTGAACCCGGTAAAATGAAGCTACCAAGCCCGGCAGCCTGACGATGGGCGGCCGGAGGCGGGAAATTGAAAACACCGTCTGCGCTCGGAGAAAACTGTGGGTTTGAATCTTCGGACAGGGGTTCGATTCCCCTCACCTCCACCACATCATCAACACAGGTTGATACAATAAGACCCACTTCGTACTGAGGTGGGTTTTGTT
>JAAYLK010000063.1 GCA_012521895.1 Clostridiales bacterium | reverse complement strand
GGACGGTCCGCTGTATCCAGGCCGATGCATGAACGTCTGTATTTGAAGGAGGAAGCCCCAATGAGTGAGATTATCAGGTCCCTGGAAATGCAGCAAGTGCGTGACGACCGCATCGACTTTGGCATCGGTGACACCGTGCGCGTGTTTGTGAAGGTAGTTGAAGGCACCCGCGAACGCCTGCAGGCCTTTGAAGGCACCGTCATCGCCAAGCGCAACGGCGCCAACCGGGAGACCTTTACCGTGCGCCGCGTGTCCTATGGCATCGGCGTGGAACGTACCTTCCCGCTGCACTCCCCGCGCGTTGACCGCATCGAGTTGGTCCGTCCGGGCAAAGTGCGCCGCGCCAAGCTGTACTACCTGCGCACCCGCCAGGGTAAGGCTGCCAAAATCAAGGACGCCTCCCAGCGCTAAGCCTTTACGGCCCGCTTTAAACGACCGGCATCGCCCGGTCGTTTTCATTTTGCGCGTAGGCGCACAAAAAAACAAGCGCTCATTCGGGCGCTTGTGGTTTGTTCTGGCTTTACTCCGCGGTCACGGTGAGGGTGCCGTCAAACAGCTTGATGGTGTACAGCCCCGTTACATCCAGGGTGCCGCCGCGCATGATTGTGTACTGCGCGACCCTGTTGGCGGACGCGCCGGCTTCCGTCTGGCTGCCCGCTGTGATGGCGGTCAGGAGGTCACCGGTGGACAAGAGGAAGATGTTTTCGCTTTCCTGCCTGGCGCTGAGGCTGCTTTCCTCATGGAACAGCAGGAAGATCCCGGGGGCGGTCAGTTCCTGCCTGTCGTAGGCTTTCTGCGTGCTCTTGGCATAGATGCGGATGGTGTTGACAGTGTCGTTCAAGCCGGGGGTGGGTTGCGCTGTGGGCTCAATTGTGGGCTCTACAGTCGGTTCAACTGTCGGTTCAACTGTGGGTTCAACTGTTGGCTCTATCGTGGGCTCAACCGAGGGCTCAACAGTCGGTTCAACGGTTGGTTCAACGGTCAGTTCAATCGTTGGTTCAACTGTGGGCTCAACTGTGGGCTCTACAGTCGGTTCAATTGTTGGTTCAACGGTTGGTTCAACGGTTGGTTCAACGGTTGGTTCAACGGTTGGTTCAACGGTTGGTTCAACGGTTGGTTCAACGGTTGGTTCAACAGTCAGTTCAACAGTGGGTTCAATTGTGGGCTCAACCGTGGGTTCAAGGGCAGGTTCACTTTATTGGCAAATAAGGCACGGGACAGGCAATCTATGTCTTGAATGGCGACAAAAAATTATCCGAGAACGCAAAAACAGGAGGATGTCAAAAATGGTATAAAGAGCTTCTTTGCCCCCTTGAAGGATG
This sequence comes from Clostridiales bacterium, assembly GCA_012521895.1. Classification (GTDB taxonomy): domain Bacteria; phylum Bacillota; class Clostridia; order Christensenellales; family Aristaeellaceae; genus UBA6115. Next base: position 9,947 of record JAAYLK010000063.1, on the reverse strand, counting down.
CGCGCTTTCCTGACTGTCTTTTCCGCCGTCCTTGTGTATAATGATGGCAAGAATAAAGTAGGCGGGAACAGCATGTCACCCAACAGATACAGCGGTCAAAAGGCGGTCATGGCCAGGGTTGGCAAGTTCATCAGCTCCGGCTGGTTTGTGCAGGGGGATGAGCAAAGCAACCTCTCCCGGCGGTCCCTGCTCGCCCACAACGTGATCGCCAACGTGATCGCCAACCTCATCGGCGGCAATTTTTTCACCGGATTGCTGATTGTGCTGCAAGCGGATGACGCCTTTGTGGGCCTCATCACCATGATGACCTTCGCCGCCAACCTCCTGCAGCTGGTCAGCCCCCTGGTGCTGGAGCGCTTCAACCGCAGAAAGCCCATCCTGCTGGGCATCCGCATCCTCATCCACGCGGTCAACATCGCCTTCATCGGCCTGATTCCCTTCATGCCCGTAGCGGCGCAGACCAAGCTGGTGCTGCTGGGCTTCTCGGTGCTGCTGGTCAATATCCTGGGCGCGTTTGTGGGCCCGGGCTTTTCCGTCTGGCACATCGCCCACATCCCGCCCTCGGTGCGCGTCCAGTATTTTTCCCTGGTCACCATGTTAAACGGCATCTTTGTAGCGCTGTTTAACCTGGTGGGCTCGGGCATCGTGGACCGGTTCAAGCAAAGCAGCCAGGAGCTGTGGGGCTTAAGCGTGCTGCGCGTCGCCGCCTTGCTCCTCGCGGTGGTGGACATCTGGACGCTGATCAAGATCAAGGAGCTGCCTGTGCCCAGGCAGGCCCAGCGCCTGCGCCTGCGCAAGCTGATGACGGAGCCGCTCAAAAACAAGGTCTACCTGCGCAGCGTGCTGGTGGTGGTGCTGTGGAGCATCACCGTCAACATCCCCGGCAGTTTTTACACCGTCTACTTGCTGCGGGAGCTCAACATCAGCTATTCCTACATTACCTTGATCGCATCCTTCAACGTGGTGGTGCTGCTGGCGCTCACCTTCGTCTGGCGTAAAATCTACCTGCGCTACAACTGGTTAAGGCCCCTGGGAATCTGCATCCTGCTGTTCGCCCCGCACTATTTCATGCTGGCCTTTGTGTCTCCGGGGCTGATGTTTTTATACCCTGTCGGGGTCCTGTGGAGCTTTGTTTTCGTCAGCGGCGTCAACCTGGCCTTCACCAGCGTGGCCTTCATCAACATCCCCCAGGAAAACCAGACCCTCTACGTGGGCTTTTACTCCACCGCCAACTTCCTGGCTGCCCTCACCGCCGCCACCCTGGCGCGCACTTTCGTCACTGGGCTGTACGGCCTGCGCTTCAACTTCCTGGGCGTGCCCTTTGGCGAAAAACAGCTGATGATGCTGATTGTGGGGGTATTGGTGTCCATTGTGGGGGTTGTGGTCCTGCGCATCGCTGCGCTGAACAAGAAGCAAGGCCTCGAACATTAAATGAAATAGCAGGAACACAAAAGCCCCGCGCGAATCCGCGCGGGGCAATTTTCTTTTAGGATTAAGTTGAATATCAGTAGGTCTCTTCCAGCTCGATGTTCTTGTAGCGGCGCATACCGGTGCCGGCGGGAATCAGCTTGCCGATGATGACGTTCTCCTTCAGGCCGTCCAACGGGTCGACCTTGCCCTTGATGGCGGCCTCGGTCAGTACGCGGGTGGTCTCCTGGAAGGAGGCGGCGGACAGGAAGGAGTCGGTGGCCAGGGAGGCCTTGGTGATGCCCAGTAGCACGCGCTTGGCGCTGGCCACGCGGGGCATGTCGTCCGCGCCCACTTCACCGGCGGCCATCTTTTCTTCAAAGGCTTTCACGGCCTGGGCGTTGGCTTCGTCAAACTGGAAGATGTCAACCATGGAGCCGGGTAGCAGGTTGGTGTCGCCGGATTCTTCCACGCGCACCTTGCGCAGCATCTGGCGGATGATGACCTCGATGTGCTTGTCGGCCAGGCCTACGCCCTGGCTGTGGTAGACGCTGAGCACCTCGCGCAGAAGGTATTCCTGCACGGCCTTCACGCCCAGGATGCGCAGCAGGTGGTGGGGGTTGATGGAGCCTTCAATCAGCTCATCGCCCGCCTCCACATGGTCGCCGTTTTCAACCTTCAGCCTGGCGCCGTAGTGGATGAGGTAGGATTTCTTCTCTTCCGGGTTGTGCTCGGAGGTGATCACGATTTCCCGGCGTTTCTTGGTGGTCTGGATGGTGACGGTACCCGCGATGTCCGCCAGGGTGGCTTCACGTTTGGGCTTACGCGCCTCAAACAATTCCTCAACCCTGGGCAGACCCTGGGTGATGTCCTCCACGTTGGCGACGCCGCCGGTGTGGAAGGTACGCATGGTCAGCTGGGTGCCGGGCTCACCGATGGACTGGGCGGCGATGACGCCGACCGCCTCACCGATTTCCACCAGGCCCGAGTGGGCCAGGTTGGTGCCGTAGCACTTGGCGCAGACGCCGTTCTGGCAGCGGCAGGTCAGCACGCTTCTCACCTGCATGGTGGTGACGCCGGCTTCGGCGATCTTGCGCGCCAGTATCTGGTTGATCTCCTGGTTGGTGTGGCAGAGGATTTCCCCGCTGATGGGGTCGACCACGTCTGCGGCGGCCACGCGGCCGTTGATGCGCTCTTCCAGGGACCCAATCTCGCTGATGGGCTGCACGGTGATGCCGCGGATTTTCTCGTCGCGGTTTTCAAAGCAGTCCACTTCGCGCACAATGACTTCCTGGCTGACGTCCACCAGGCGGCGGGTCAGGTAGCCCGAGTCCGCCGTGCGCAGCGCGGTGTCCGCCAGGGACTTGCGGCTGCCGTGGGAGGACATGAAGAACTCCAGCACGTTCAGGCCTTCGCGGAAGTTGGCGCGGATGGGCAGCTCGATGGTTTTGCCGGAGGGGGAGGCCATCAATCCGCGCATGCCGGCCAGCTGGGACACCTGCCCAACCGAGCCGCGGGCGCCGGAGTTGGTCATCATGAAGATGGGGTTGTTCTTGTCCAGCACGCCCATCACACGGCCTTTGAGGTCGTTGGTGGTCTTGCCCCAGATGTCAACGACGGACTTGTAGCGCTCGTCCTCGCTCATCAAGCCGCGGCGGTAGCGGGTTTCAATGTTCTTGACCTGGTTGTCGGCCTGCTCCAGCAGCTCCTGCTTCTCCGGCGGCACCACGATGTCGGAGATGGACACGGTGATGGCGCCCTTGGTGGAATAGGTGTAGCCCAGGCGCTTGATTTCGTCCAGCACGCGGGCTGTGACGTTGACGCCATGCACGTGGTAGCAGTTGTCTACAATGCGGCCCAGATCCTTCTTGACCACTTCATGGTCGATCTCCAGCAGGAACATATCGTCCAGGGTGTTGCGCGGCTGGAAGCCCAGGTCCTGCGGGATGACGGAGTTGAAGATGAGCAGGCCCAGGGTGCAGTCCACCAGACGGCGCTCAGTCACACCTTCAAAGGTGCGGGTCAGGCGCACGCGGATGGGGGCGTGCAGGGAGATCTCCTTCTCGTGGTAGGCCATCTCTGCCTCATCCTGGGAGGCAAACACGCGCCCGGCGCCCAAGGCGTTCTCATCCTTCAGCGACAGGTAGTGACAGCCGATGACCATATCCTGGTTGGGGGAGATGACCGGCTTGCCGTCCTGCGGCTTCATGATGTTGTTGGCGGCCAGCATGAGGAAACGGGCTTCCGCCTGGGCTTCCACGGACAGCGGCACGTGCACGGCCATCTGGTCACCGTCAAAGTCAGCGTTGTAGGCGGTACAGACCAGGGGATGCAGCTTGATGGCCTTGCCCTCTACCAGCACCGGTTCAAAAGCCTGGATGCCCAGGCGGTGCAGGGTGGGGGCGCGGTTTAACAGCACCGGGTGCTCCTGGATAACATCCTCAAGGATGTCCCAAACCTCAGGCCGCACTTTTTCAACCGCGCGCTTGGCGGATTTGACGTTGTTGGAAATGCCCAGTTTGACCAGCTGCTCCATGACAAAGGGCTTGAACAGTTCAAGCGCCATCTCCTTGGGCAGGCCGCACTGGTGCAGCTTCAGTTCGGGGCCGACCACGATAACCGAACGGCCGGAATAGTCAACGCGCTTGCCCAGCAGGTTCTGGCGGAAACGCCCCTGCTTGCCGCGCAGGAGGTCTGACAGGGATTTGAGCGGCCTGTTGCCAGGGCCGGTCACGGCGCGGCCGCGGCGGCCGTTGTCAATCAGGGCGTCCACCGCTTCTTGCAGCATGCGCTTTTCGTTGCGCACGATGATATCGGGCGTGCCCATTTCCAGCATCCGCTTTAAGCGGTTGTTGCGGTTGATGACGCGGCGGTAAAGGTCGTTGAGGTCAGAAGTCGCAAAGCGACCGCCGTCCAGCTGCACCATGGGGCGCAGGTCCGGCGGAATCACGGGCAGCACATCCAGGATCATCCACTCGGGCTTGTTGTTGCTCTGGCGGAAGGCCTCCACGGCCTCCAGGCGCTTGATGGCGTGGGAGCGGCGCTGGGACTCGGTCTCCTTGTCGCGCTCCTTTTCCGTCAGCATTTCGATTTCTTCCCTGAGCATGGCGCTCAGGCCTTCCAAATCCAGCAGCTGCAGCAATTCCTTGATGGCCTCAGCGCCGATGCCCGCGCGGAAGCTGCCGCGCTCCTCAACAGGTTTGGCCATCAGCTGGCGGTAGGCGCTGTCGGAAATCAGGGCGTATTTCTCAGTCTTGGTGTTGTCGGTGTTGCCCGGGTCAATCACGATGTAGGACGCGAAGTACAGGACTTTTTCCAGGTTCCTCGGGCTGACATCCAACAGCATGCCCAGGCGGCTGGGGATGCCCTTGAAATACCAGATATGGCTGACAGGGGCAGCCAGCTCGATGTGGCCCATGCGCTCACGGCGCACCTTGGCGCGGGTGACCTGCACGCCGCATTTGTCGCAGATTTTTTCCTTGTCGCGGTATTTGATGCGCTTGTACTTGCCGCAGCTGCACTCCCAGTCCTTGACTGGCCCAAAGATGCGCTCGCAAAACAGGCCGCCGCGCTCAGGCTTGAGCGTGCGGTAGTTGATGGTCTCGGGCTTGATGACCTCACCATAGGACCACTCGCGGATGTTTTCCGGAGAGGCCATACCAATCTGGATGGATTCCAGGTTTGTCAGTTCAAACATTAATTTCTATCTCCTTGCGCGGCGCGGCGTCACTCAATCTCAATATCGTCGTCATCAAAATCCAGTTCAAGGTCATCGTCCAGGTCATCCTCCGCCTGGTCATCCTCGCTGTCGTCATCCAGCAGCGCGCTCTTGCGTGCGGGCGCCGCAGGCTTCTCACCAGCGTCCAGCTCATCGGCCAGGGAAAGGTCGTCCATGGAGAGGCTGAGGGAATCCATGTCCAGGTCGTCCAGATTTTCAGGCAGCTCGCCCTGCACCGCGGACTTGCTGTCCTGGGCGCGGACCGGTGCCGCTTCCTCGTCCTCAAATTCCTTGATGACGATCTGCTCCTGGTTGTCGCCCCAGACCTTGATGTCCAGGCTCAAGGCCTGCAATTCCTTGATGAGCACCTTGAAGCTCTCGGGGATGCCGGGGGTGGGGATGGAGTTGCCCTTGACGATGGCTTCATAGGCCTTCACGCGGCCCACCACGTCGTCGGACTTGACGGTGAGGATCTCCTGCAGGGTGTTGGCCGCGCCATAGGCTTCCAGCGCCCAGACTTCCATCTCACCAAAGCGCTGGCCGCCAAACTGGGCCTTGCCGCCCAGCGGCTGCTGGGTGACCAGGGAGTAGGGGCCGGTGGAGCGGGCATGCATCTTGTCGTCCACCAGGTGGTGCAGCTTCAAGTAGTACATATAGCCCACGGTGACCTTGTTTTCAAAGGGTTCGCCGGTGCGTCCGTCATACAGGATAGTCTTGCCGTCGCGGCTCAGACCGGCCAGCTCCAGCGTGTCCTCGATGTCTTTTTCGTTGGCGCCGTCAAAGACAGGGGTGGCGACATGCCAGCCCAGCTGCTTGGCGGCCATGCCCAGATGCACTTCCAGCACCTGGCCCAGGTTCATGCGCGAAGGCACGCCCAGGGGGTTCAACACGATGTCAAGCGGTGTGCCATCGGGCAGGAAGGGCATGTCGGCCTCGGGCATGATGCGGGAGACGACGCCCTTGTTGCCGTGGCGGCCGGCCATCTTGTCGCCGACAGAAATCTTGCGCTTCTGGGCGATGTAGACGCGCACCATCTGGTTGACGCCGGGGGACAGCTCGTCCTTGTTTTCACGGGTGAACAGCTTCACGTCCACCACGATGCCGGATTCGCCGTGGGGCACTTTCAAGGAGGTGTCGCGTACCTCGCGGGCCTTCTCGCCGAAAATGGCGCGCAGCAGGCGTTCTTCCGCGGTCAGCTCGGTCTCGCCCTTGGGGGTGACTTTGCCCACCAGGATGTCGCCGGAGCGGACCTCGGCGCCGATGCGCACGATGCCAAACTCGTCCAGGTCCTTAAGCGCCTCTTCACCGACGTTGGGGATGTCCCGGGTGATTTCTTCCGGCCCCAGCTTGGTTTCGCGGGCTTCTGACTCGTATTCCTCAATGTGGATGGAGGTGTAGACATCGTCCTTCACCAGCTTTTCGCTGATGAGCACGGCGTCTTCATAGTTGTAGCCTTCCCAGGTCATAAAGCCAATCAGCACATTGCGGCCCAGGGCGATTTCGCCCAGTTCGGTCGCCGGGCCGTCGGCCAGCAGGTCACCGGCCTTGACCACATCGCCCACATCCACGCGGGGGCGCTGGTTGATGCAAGTGGACTGGTTGGAGCGGGCAAATTTCACCAGGCGATAGCTGAAGCGCTCGCCCAGCTCATCGCGGATGATGATTTCATCCGCCGATACCTTGTCCACCACGCCGTCGTGCTTGGACAAGAGCACCACGCCCGAGTCATAGGCGGCCTTGTATTCCATGCCGGTGCCGATGATGGGGGCCTGGGGGATGAGCAGGGGAACCGCCTGGCGCTGCATGTTGGAACCCATCAGCGCGCGGTTGGCGTCGTCGTTTTCCAGGAAGGGAATCATGCTGGTGGCGACGGAGACCAATTGCTTGCTGGATACGTCGATGAGGTCCACGCGGTCCCGTGGAACGCGCAGGATTTCCTCGCGCCAGCGCACGGTAACCAGGTCGTTTTCAAAGCTGCCGTCCTCATTCAGGGGCTCCAGCGCCTGGGCGACGTAGTATTTGTCTTCTTCGTCAGCCGTCATGTAGACGATTTCATCGGTCACCTTGTGGGTCTTGGGGTCCACCTTGCGGTAGGTGGCTTCGATGAAGCCGTACTCGTTGATGCGCGCATAGGTGGCCAGGGAGCCGATCAAGCCGATGTTGGGGCCTTCAGGCGTCTCAATGGGGCAGATGCGCGCGTAGTGGCTGTAGTGCACGTCGCGCACTTCCATGCCGGCGCGGTCGCGGTTAAGGCCGCCGGGCCCCAGGGCCGACAGGCGGCGTTTGTGCGTCAATTCCGCCAGGGGGTTGGGCTGGTCCATGAACTGGGACAGCTGGGAGGAGCCAAAGAACTCCTTGATGGCGGCGGACACCGGGCGGATGTTGATCAGGTCGCCGGGCTTGACGTCATTGGCGTCCTGGATGGCCATGCGCTCGCGCACCACGCGCTCCAGGCGGCTCATGCCGATGCGCACCTGGTTTTGCAGCAGCTCGCCCACAGAGCGCAGGCGGCGGTTGCCCAGGTGGTCGATGTCGTCCACCGTGCCGATGCCGTGTGGTAGGCCCAGCAGGTAGCTGATGGAGGCCACGATGTCATCGATGATGATGTTCTTGGGCACCAGCTTGCCGGCGTTTTCGGTGATGACGCGCTTGAGGTCTTCCGCGGGCACGCCTTCGATGTACTGCTTCAGGGTGGGCAGGTGGACGGCTTCCAGGATGCCGCACTCCTTGGGGTCAAAGTCCAGGTGGTAGGAGGCGTCGGCGAAATTGTTGCCAACCACCTTGTGCACAGTGTCGCCTACCTTGAGGTTGACCACGTTGAAGCCGGCGTTTTGGATCCTGAGGGCGGTTTCCTCATTGATGAGGGTGTCCTTCTTGATCAGAACCTCGCCGGTTTGCGGGTCCACGATGGTTTGGGCGGATACCTGGCCGTTGATGCGGTCGGCGACGCCCAGTTTCTTGTTGTACTTGTAGCGGCCCACGCGCATCAGGTCATAGCGCTTGGGGTCAAAAAACAGGTTGCGCAGCAGCACGCGGGCGCCGTCCTCTGTGGGCGGCTCGCCGGGCTTCTGGCGGCGGTAGATTTCAAGCAAGGCGTCCGTTTCGGACTTGATGTTGGCATCGCCATGGGCGATGGTGGCCATAAGTCGCTCGTCCTCACCCAGCAGGTCAATCAGCTGCTGGTCGGTGCCATAGCCCAGGGCACGCAAAATGACCGTCACCGGTAGCTTGCGCGCGCGGTCGATGCGCACCCAGAGGCCGTCGTTGCTGTCGGTCTCAAATTCAATCCAAGCGCCGCGGTTGGGGATGACCTGGCCGGAGAACAGCTGTTTTCCCGCCTTGTCAATCTGCTTGGTGTAGTACACCCCGGGGGAGCGCACCAGCTGGCTGACGATGACGCGTTCCGCGCCGTTGATGATAAAGGTGCCGTGTTCTGTCATCAGGGGGAAGTCACCCATGAAGACTTCGCTCTCCTTGATTTCACCGGTTTCCTTGTTCTTCAGCCGCACAAACACCTTCAGCGGCGCGGCATAGGTCAAGTCGCGTTCCTTGCAGCGTTCCACGCTGTTTTTAGGCGTCTTGTCCAGTGTGTAGTTGACAAATTCCAGCACCAAGTTTTCACTGTAGTCGGTGATGGGGGAGACGTCGTTGAGCACCTCGCGGAAGTCTTCTTCCAAAAAGCGCTTGTACGAGTTCTTCTGTACCTCGATCAGGTTGGGCATGTCGAGTACTTCTTCGATGCGGGAGAAACTCATGCGTTTGCGGAGTTTTCCCATCTGGACCTCATGAGCCATATCTACAAATCACCCCTTCATAGTCGCTCAGTCGCCAAGGCGTTCCGCCGTCTCCACTTGTGCTCCAACCTGACCGTTTCACCGCGTTGGGGTGTGCTTGAAACCATTTTGTCGGGTTTCGCCCACGCTCCGCCACCGCTCCGTCTTCATCAAGTCTCTCCTGCAAAGTACAGAAGAAGGAATTCGGTTTCCCGCATCAATGACGATACTGATGCAATCATAGATAATAGCACCGGAAAAGCCTTCTGTCAAGCAAGCGGGATACCAAAAAATACAGCATGACTACAGCCCAAAATTGAATAAAGAAGTGCAACACGACACAACATCATCGGATTGCTTTGCTGCCTTAATGAAGGCGACCGCATATGATGGCAGCGGCAAGACCGTATACGACACTCAGACATTTAATCTGCTTGTGACCGGCCTTACTATGCAGCTCAATATGCTTACAACATTGAATGTCAGGCAGCCCTACACCTTTATCGCGACAGCTGACCCGGCGGATACTACTAACAAGGAAGTGATTTGGGGCACAAGCGATTCGACAATCGTGTTGATTAATACTCATACAGGTAAAGCCAAAGCTCTGAAGGCTGGTGCTGCGATCATCAAGGCAATTGCTTAATATGGCAGCAACAAAACCGTCGGCACGAAAATCACTGTGACCCAGCCGGGTGAAATGATCAAAGCCATTGCAATGGCAATGAATCTCTTTCCATGATTAACGCTAATGCCAAAGGCGGCCCATTGAGCGGGGTAAATTTGGATGATTTGATTTAGTTGATGAATGTCATCGTAGGCAACTAACGCTCCGAGACCCAACCATTGCTGCCGGCATCTCCGGCAGCAAATCGTTCAAAAGTTCGAATAGGAGAGATTGAAACAATTATTAAAAGACTATGTAGGGCTTGCTGAAAAACCCGCAACACGTTGAAAACACTGGATAAACCGCTTGTTTTATGGTATACTGAGCGCATAGAAAACCGGTCAAAATAACGTGTTTGGGGTGTCTGATGTACAGAAAACGG
>JAAYLK010000062.1 GCA_012521895.1 Clostridiales bacterium | reverse complement strand
TCTCAAGGGCCTGGCCGATGGCATGAACCTCAAGGAAGAAAAGCAGGATCAGAGATTCCTGCTCAAAATCCTGGAAGTGCTGGAGCAGGTCGCCGAGGAAATCGAAGAGCTCCAGGAAGTCACCGACGAGATGAACGAGTACCTGGAGAACATGGATGAGGACCTGGCGCTGCTGGAAGACGCGGTCTTTGAAGACGAAGACGGCGAGTATGAACACTTTGACGATGACGAGGATGATGACATGCTGGAGGGCGACTCCACAGTGGAGTATGAATGCCCCCACTGCGGGCACAAGACCCGCTTTGACATCACCGATTTTGACTTTGACGAAGACTACCTCTGCCCGGAGTGCCAGCAGCCCTTCTTCCCCGAGCTGGAAGAGGATGATGACGACGAAGAGGACGACGAGCCCAAGCGCTGACACCAAAGCGATCTCTTCGGGGCTGCAGCCGGTTTTCCTGCTGTAGCCCCTTCTCACTTTAATAAAGAACAACATGAAACAAAAACGCTTTCACTTCAGTGCCCTGAGCCCATCAAAGATACTGGCTCTGGGTTTTTTGGCGATTATCCTGCTGGGAAGCCTGCTGCTGTACCTGCCCCTGGCGGCGGAGCCCGGTGTCAGCGTCACCTATCTGCAGGCCTTGTTTACGGCCACCAGCGCGGTATGCGTAACAGGGCTGACGGTGGTGGACACCGCCGCCAGCTACTCCTTGTTTGGTGAGCTTGTCATCCTCTGCTTAATCCAGCTGGGCGGCTTGGGTTTTATGATGTTTGCCACCTCAGCCCTGGTATTGGCCAAGCGGCGCATCTCGCTGCGCAACCGCATGCTGATGCAGGAGACCATGAACCTGCCGGGGCTGTCGGGCATTGTGCGCAATTCCCTGCACTTCATGGCCATCGTCTTTCTCATTGAGATAGCGGGCGCCATCCTGCTGGCCATCCAGTTTGTGCCCATCTACGGCCTGGGCAAGGGCCTGTATTTTGGCGTCTTCCACGCCATCAGCGCGTTTTGCAATGCGGGCTTTGACCTCTTTTCCCTGCCGGGCAGCCTGATTCCCTTCCAGCAGCACACAGGGGTCCTGCTGACCATCTCCCTGCTGATTGTGCTGGGAGGCCTGGGCTTTGCGGTGATTGCCGATGTGGCGTCCAACCGCTTTATCTTCCACAAGCAAAGCCTGCACACCAAGATTGTAGTAGCCACCACTCTGGGCCTTTTGGCCTTTGGCACGGTGTATATCGCCGCCATGGAGTGGAACAACCCGCAGACCCTGGCTTTTGAGGGGGCCAATGCCTTTGACAAGCTCATCCATTCCTGGTTCCAGTCTGTTACCACCAGGACCGCGGGCTATTATTCCTTCCAGCAGGGCAGCATGCAAGACGCCAGCAAGGTGGGCAGCAGCATCCTGATGTTCATCGGTGCCTCTCCAGCTTCCACCGGCGGCGGTATCAAAACGACCACCCTGTTTGTGCTGCTGGCGCTGGTGCGCAGCGTGTTCAAGGGCAGCACCGATGTCAACGCCTTCAAGCGCCGCCTGTCCCTGCCGCTGATTCGCACGGCCCTCAGCATCTTCATCATCAGCCTGGGCTTGCTCACCCTGGGCAGCATCATCCTCTCTCTGTTTGAGCAAGGCCAGAACTATGATTTGCTGGATTTGGTGTTTGAAGAGGTCTCCGCCCTGGCGACGGTCGGCCTGTCTTCCATCGGCACCGGCAACCTCAAATCTCCCTCCCAATTATGGTTGATTTTGTTGATGTACTTTGGCCGCGTGGGGCCGCTCACCATGATGCTGAGCTTCTCCCGCCGCCACGCCAGCCAGTTTGGCGGCATCCAGTACGCGGAAGAGCAGATTTACGTCGGTTGATTTACTTTGCAAAGGAGCAAAACCATGGATAAGAAAAAACAGTACATCGTCTTTGGCGTGGGGCGCTTTGGTTCGGCGCTCTCCAAAAAACTGTGCGAGATGGGACATGAGGTGCTGGCGGTGGACTCCAACCAGGAGCGCGTCGCCCAGGTCAGCCCCTATGTGACCACCGCCATCCAGGTGGCCGCCAATGACGAGGAGACCATGCGTTCCCTGGGCATCCGCAATTTTGACGCGGCCATCGTGGCCATCGGGGATGACTTCCACCATTCCGTCCTCATCACCATCCTGTGCAAGGAGATGGGGGCCAAGTACATCATCGCCAAGGCGTCAGACGCCAACCACGCCAAGGTTCTTTTGAAGCTGGGTGTGGACCGGGTGGTTTTCCCGGAAAGGGACATGGGCGAGCGCATCGCGCACTCCCTGATCAACCCCCATGTAGTGGACCTGATCAACTTAAAAGGCGATTATCTGATTGCCTATTTGCAATGCCCCAAGGTCTGGCAGGGGCATACACTGCTGGAAATCAATGTGCGCAAGAAGTTTGGCGTATCCATCCTGGCCCTTTACCGGGGGGATGAGGTCAACATGGACATCACCGCGGACACTGCCCTCAAAAGCGGGGACAACCTGCTGGTCCTGGGCCACAAGCACAGCATCGAGCGCGTGGAGAACCTGGACTGATGGCTTTTCCCATTCTGTTTTTTGATACCGAAGCCACCGACCTCACCCCGGGGCAGATTTGCCAGCTGGCGTACATCCTGGAAACACCGGACAAGGTGGAGGCCAAAAACTACTTCTTTTCGGTGGATGACATGTCCCCGGGTTCCCAGGAGGTGCACGGCTTCTCCATGGAGCAGCTGGCGGAGCTGTCCCTCGGCGCGTATTTTGAGGACCAGGCCCGGGAAATCGCCGATGTCTTTTCAAAAGCCCGTCTGCTGGTGGGCCACAATGTGGCGGCGGATGACCGCTACCTGCGCGTGGAGCTGGAACGGGCGGGCATCAAACTCAAGAAAATTCCAACCTTTTGCACGATGAACTACGCCACCGGCATCATGAACATGCAACGCAAGGTGGTCACCGGCCGCCCCAAGCCGCCCAAGCTGATGGAGTTGGCGGAGTACTATGGCATCACTGCACAACAGGCGATGGAGCAGATCGCTGCCTTGTTTGACCTCCCCGACAGCAGCGCGCATGACGCCCGTTTTGACACGGTGCTGACCTGGCTGTGCTTCAAGGCGGCCATTGAGAAGGGCGACCTCCGCGGCATTTGATTCCATGCACTGTCACTATGTCACAAATGTGAACGAATTATTTCAGAACACTTGCATTTATCCTTGATTTTGCTATACTTGTTAAGAGAATAGCCCTGTCTTTGAAACAGCGAGGAAGGATGAACCAAGGTGTCCAAGCGAATATTGTTGGTGGACGACGAACCAATCCTCATTAAAGGACTGAAATTCACCCTGGAAAAAGATGGCTACGAGACGCTGGTCGCCTACGATGGCGAGGAAGCGCTTGAGGTCTTTCACAACAACCATGTGGACCTGGTGCTGCTGGACGTGATGCTGCCCAAGCTGGACGGCATTGTGGTCTGCCAGCGCATCCGTGAAACCAGCAATGTTCCCATCATCATGCTCACCGCAAAAGGCGAGGACATGGACAAGATCCTGGGCCTGGAATACGGAGCGGACGACTACATGACCAAGCCCTTCAACATCCTGGAGGTCAAGGCGCGCATCAAGTCCATCCTGCGCCGCGCCACCCCTGCTGTCTCGCCCGAGGAAAACAAAGTCATCAAGGTGCGGGACCTGTCGGTCAATTCGGTTAACCGCTCCGTCAACCTGGACGGCAAGGACATCCGCTTGACCGCCAAGGAATTTGATTTGCTAAGCCTCTTCATCAACAACCGCGGCCGCGTGTTCAGCCGGGAAGAAATGCTGGACGCCGTATGGAAAAACGACTACGCGGGGGATGAGCGCACGGTGGATGTCCACATCCGCAGGCTGCGCGAAAAGGTGGAGCGCAACCCCACTCAGCCGGAGTTCATCTTCACCAAATGGGGCGTCGGGTATTATTTCACAGACAGTGATGACTAAGCGCTTCTTCGCCAGCATCCGATGGAAAGTCATGCTGGCTTTTTTTTTCATTATAGGCCTGTCCTTCCTGGTGATGGCCTCCACCCTCATCAACATGCTGGGGGATTATCTGTTTGATGTACGTATCCAGGGAGACAGGGCCGGCCTTGAAAAATGGGCCGTGCAGGCGGCAGACGAGCTGAGTAACAAAAACGCCAAAGGCATTGATGAGGTCATCCGCAAAGCCGGGTCCGAACTGGGCGGCCGCGTGCTGCTGCTGGACAAGGACGGCAAGGTGCAGTATGACAGCTTCCACCAGGCCATGGGCCAGCGCCTGCATTATCCGGAGGTGACCAGCATCCTGGTGTCCGGGCAGAGCACGGATTATGGCATCCATTCCCTGGTCAGCGGGGAGGCGGTCAGTCGCTTTAACCTGCTGGGTTTTGCGCAGGCGGACGAATGGGCCAGCTACTCCACCGCCGGCATCATCCAGTCCTCCCATGTCATCGGCGTGCTGCTGCTGGTGTCCTCCGTGCGGGAGATGATGAACAGCCTGCTCAGCCTGCAAAACAACATGATTTTGCTGTTCGCGGGCGTCGCGCTGGCGGCGGTGCTGGCGGGTTTGATCTTCACCAGGGTGCTAACGCAACCCATCAGCGAGATGACCCGTGTCATCCAAAGCATGGCCAAGGGCGACCTGGGCGTGCGCGCGCGCGTGCGTGGCAGCGGGGAAATCCGCCAATTGGCGGTGGCCTTCAACACGATGTCTGACCAATTGGAAGCCTTGAACCAATCGCGCAACCAGTTTGTGTCCAATGCCAGCCATGAGCTGAAGACTCCGCTGGCCACCATGAAGATCATGATTGAAAGCCTGATTTATCAGCCGGACATGGACGCGGAGCTGCGCACGGAGTTCTTGGGCGATGTCAACCAGGAAATCAACCGACTGTCCTCCATCGTGTCAGACCTTTTGACCCTGGTGCACGCCGATTCGCGCACCACCCGGCTCAACCGCGAGCGAATGAGTCTGGCGGAGGTTGTGAAGGATACCCAGCACCGTTTAACCCCCATCGCCGAACAAAACAAACAGGTGCTGACCCTCAGCCTGCAAGACAGCTGCGACATGTATGCGGACAAGGCAAAACTGCAGCAGGTGGTATATAACTTGATGGAGAACGCGGTGAAATATACCCCTGCAGGCGGGCAGATTAAGGTGGGCTTGCAGCGGGTGGGCCGTGACGCCGTGTTGACGGTGGAGGATAACGGCCCTGGGATCCCCAGGGACAGCATTCCCCATGTGTTTGAGCGCTTCTACCGCGTGGACAAGGCGCGGGGCAGGGGAACGGGCGGAACGGGCCTTGGCCTGTCAATCGTCCAGCAATATGTCAACCTCCATGGCGGCAACGTCAAGGTGGAAAGCCAGGAGGGGCAGGGCGCTGTGTTCACGGTGGAGTTACCGCTCAACAAGGGATAATTTATTTTCTCATTCTTAAAAACCGGCCCTCATGCAGAGCGCCGGTTATTTGAATACATCCTGATTTATCGAATAATCCCTTCATTGCGCAGGAAGACGCCCGCGTAATCAAGATCACCTGGCTTTGAAGTTGGCTGAATGCCATTGATAAAAAAGGCGGCCTGGCGGGTGTGCGGTTTTTGGGTGAGGGTGTTCACCATGGCATACACCATCAGCATCTCCTGCTGGGCCGTGAAGCCCTCTGTCAATTGTGTCAACCTGTCTGAAAAATTGACCAGCACCGTATCATTCACCCGGTTGATGCCAAGGATGTCGGAATCGCGCAGATCCTGAGGCATCACGTTAGCCAAACCCGGCACGCTGTCGGTGGCTTCCGGGCCTGCCATCAGCTGTCCCAGCAAATAGCGGGGGTTGTCCGCCTGGTGGGCGGGAATGGGGCGGAGGCTGGTGGTGAGGCTGCCCTGGGCGTTCATGAAGTACAGTGACACATTATTGAGCAGGAAGCGCTGGAACTGCCCCCGTTGCATGACATTGTTTTCAAATAAAATCTGTTCTCCCGCGCCTTCAAAGATGCCAGACGGCACCAGGGCTGCGATGGGTTCATTGCCTATGGTCACGGTGATGCCCGCGGTATAGGGTAGGAAGGTGGTCAGGGTGTAGGTGAGGGCGGCCATCATGACAGACCGGGGGACGCCGGCTGCAATCAGTTCCTCATTAAGGTTTTCATGAAAGTGCAGGCGCACCACCCGCCCTGTGGACCCGGGGCTTTCTTCCACCAAGATATCAGAGGCTAAAAGCGGAATCAGGTTCGGCACCGCCTGGGTGTTTTCAAGCCCGGTTTCAGACAGTGACAGCGCTTCCAGCAAGGCATATGTCAGATCGCTCATGCTCTTGCTGCGCGCGGTGATGGGCCTGGACTGCGCCAGGACGCCCCTGCCTGCGCTGACGGGGTAGTAGATGGTTGCCTGCGCGCTGAAGGGCCCGGCTGTGTTGGCGGCGGCGCGGTTGATGGCGTCCCATTGCTCATCCACACTGACGTCGGTTGTTCTGCTCAGGCTGCCCATGGGCAGGGTGGCCGCGGTGTCCAGCCCCGGCTGGCGGCTGTTGATGAGCAGGTTGACAAAGCGGAGATCGCCCCATTGGCTCAAGGTGTTGGTGATGGCCCGGGCCGCGAGGTAGCGCTCCTTGTTGGTCAGGCTCAAGGCGCTGGGGGCCAGGTTGACGGTCGCGGTGTTGCCGGAAATCTCCACCGTGCTGCCGGGATTGATGCTCAAGGTTGTGGTCTTGCTTAAAGGGTCTGCCTGTGTGGTGCCTGTGTAAGTCAGCAGGCGACGCAGGGCATACTCCGCCGGGTGACGGTTGAAAGGCACCAGGACGCGTTCTGAAAAATACTCCAGCCCGCCATGGGCAGCGGAGGGTAGGCTCAACAAAACACCCTGGTTGATGCTTTCCCCGGCGTCCCCAAGGGGTGCTGTAAATTCAAGGGCGACCGGCGGCAGGGTGCTTTCGCTCTCCACGCGGTAGGGAATGGCGGAAGTGCAGCCCCCCAGGAGCATCAAGGCGCACACCACCGCCAGAAAACGCAGCATCATCACTCCTTGGTTTGTTCTCATACCCCTGCCTCCTGTAAGAGCTTGAGGATGGAGGGCAGGCTGAGGGTCCACACGCCCTGGCTGCGGTTAAGCACCAGGGGAAAGGCGGAGACTGTGGTTTCCTGGCCGTCCCGCAGGGTCAGCACCAGGTCCGCCATGACCAGGGCGTAGCTGTGGTCTGGAGCCAGGCTGCCCTGGCTGGTTGAGAACTGCTTTAGCAGCGGCAAGGCGGCGGTGTCCAGGGTCTGGCCGTCCTGCCCCTCCTGGGCCCTGGTTGTCAGGTGGCTGATGAAGCCCCGCAGGTTCTGGTTTTGCCAGAGGCTCAGCATATGGGCTGCTGCCCTGCCCGGGGTGATGATCGCTTCTTCCATCCGTGTAAGCGGCGGGGGAATGCTGTCATCGTTTTGCAGATAATACCGCTGGCTGAGGCGCAGCGAGTTGCTCAAGCCCGGCTGGTTGATTACCAGCACCTGAACGCTTTGGTAAGCGCCGCGCTCCGTCAGTGTATTCACCAGGGCAGCCATCGCCAGCGTCCTGCGCAGGATGGCCGCCTGCTTGCCCTGTTCACTGGTGATGTTCTCATTTGGCATCGCCTTCATGACATCGCCTGACAGGGTCACAAACAACCGGCTGCCTTCAGGAAGGACGCTCACAACCTGGGTGCCTTCCGGGAACAGGGAATGAAGCCCAGAAGCGGCCGGTCCGTCCAACAGCGCCTGCACCAGCGCTTTTTCTAAGCCCTGGGTGGCCATGAGGGACAGCACCCGCGTTTCCTGTTCCAGGTAAGCGCTGTTGTCATACCGGAAGTAGAGGACGACTTCCTCCTGGCTGTGCGCCTCCGGTTCCTGGTAGCCCAGCAGGTCAGAGGCCTTTGCTGCCTTGATATAAAGGGTCAAAAAAACAGCGGCCAGCAGGAGTGCTGTTGCTGTTTTGTAGGCTTTGTTCATGTTACTCATCCTGCATCGGTTCGCTGCCCAGGCACCAGCCGCGCAGCTTGTTCACCGTGCGCTCCAGCGCGTCCCTGGAGTTGTTCCAGGGCTTTTGGGCGTTGCGGTAATCAAATTTCAGGGTGAACCATTCCAGCTCTTCTTCCAGCCGCTTGAGGCTGTCCTCCAGCAGCTGCCTGGCCGTTTTTTCGAAGCTTATTAAAGCATCGCCGTTGAGCATCTCAGGCGCCATCAAAAGCGCCGCCTGGGTGTCCACCACGCACAGGCCCTTGGACTGCGAAAAGGCGGTCCGAAAGGCTTGCTCTGTCTTCCACAGGTGCAAAAGGCTGGCGATTTGCCGCTTGTGCAAACTGTCCAGTTCCTCGCAGATCACGCAGGAGCCGGGATTGTCAGGGGCCGCAAGGAGGGACGCTTTTGGCTTGCCGAAGATGGAAAAACCGCCTTTTCCGCCCTTGTCCGAAGCGCTGTTTCCAAATGATTTGGTGATGGCCGGGCGGATGGTCTGCAGATGGGACAGCATCATCAGCCCATGGCCCAGGCGGTTGCCGCCCGGGAAATTGAACATCATCACCTGATGCGGGGCGCAAAAGCCGGTTTTATTCACCTTGATGCGCGTATCCGGGGACATCACCGAGGCCCCCAGGCTGCGCTCCACCAAAAGGCGCTCCGTTTTGCGCCTGAGCGCGCACAGCAGGCATTCGCTGTCAGTTTTCAAGGCATCCCAGACAGGGATGGTATCAATGTGGTATTTCATGGCCTGGACGGCGCGTTGCAGTAGGGGCAGGTCTTGAGGTTTTTGAAGGTATCGTTGGAGACATCACGGTAGAAGAAGCTGGCCTTCAGCGGGCGGTACTTGGTGCCGATGGAGGAGCAGTTGGGGTCCAGGTGGTAAAACTCGCCCCCGTCCTGGTTGTAGTACAGCAGGGTATCAGAGCGCGCGGTGGTAATCTGCGGCACGGCGACAGTGTTGGCATTGGTATCCGGGATGGCCACCTGGTTGCTGTTTGCCTCTTCCGACAGCGCCTGCTGGGCGATGTTCGTCTGCTCCACAACCTGGGAGGAGGAGATGGAGTTGGGGTCCACAAACCACTCGTTGTTGGCGCGGATCATCAGCACCTGAAAATTGTACAGCTGCGGCTCCCGCCCGTCACTTTTGCTGATCAGCGCCTGCATGTTGATGGTGCGGGTCTGGTCGGCGTCCGTCCCGGAGACATCGAGGATCTGGTAGTTCACCGGCGTCCTGATGGCGCTTAGGTGGAAAATCTCCGTCTCCGCGTCGCGCTGGGTTTCAAACTTGTTGGTCCAGTTGGGCGCGGAATAGGAGACCATGGCGGCGTAATTCTTGCTGGACCAGGCGGTCATGAACTGCTCCAGCTTCTGCTGCGCCAGGGAAGCGGTGGAGGGGGCAGCCGTCTCGGTTTCCTGCTGGGTCACCAGGTTTTCGCTCATGTCGCGGATGCTGGCGGTGGTGTCGTCATTGAAGATGGACTGCCTGTCCTGGGCTGTCTGGCTGCGTTGGTCCTCCTTAGGGCCGCCGGACACCAGCAGGGTGAACAGCACCACCACCACCATGGCCGCGTGGATGACGCCCAGCACCTTTCTGGCGTTTTGAACAAAAGCCTTGAGGATGTACATGGAGGCCAGGCAGAACAGGCTCAGCACAACAAAGGTCCAGTACAGCCGCGTATCCTTGGCCAGCAGGGCGATGACAAAGAAAATCGGCAGCACCGCCACCAGCATGATCTGCAAGATTACAAAGGATCCCGTGCTGGTCTGGGCGTTGTCGCCGCTTGTTTTTTGTGTTTGTGGCGGTCTGGCCGGGCGGCGCCTGACATCCTGCAAAGGCGCGCTGGAATACCGGGAACGGTTTTCGCTCATGGGCGGGTCCTTTCAATGCGCGTAATGGCTTGGGGTTCTTTCTTTAACTGTTAAGAAATGACCTCAAAAGCATTATAACATATTGACGGATTCTTTTCATTTACATGAAGTTCATATTCTTTTCGTGTGTTAAATGCAGAACTCGTGGTGTTGAAACGCATACAACGCCGAAAAAGTCACCAAGAGTGGGGACGAAACACAAAATAATGAGATTTTATCAGAACAAAGTGTCAATCAATGAGTGCAGGCTCAATCATGCTTGATGATAATTTTATCCCGCCCAAAGACCCGGGCCAGGGCCTCGACGTTCTCATCGGACACCGCTTCCTGCTGCTGCTTTGTTTTGGCGATTTGTCCGTTGGCGGCAAACTGCACCGGGGTGCCCATTTCCTCTGACAGGATGGCGCGGATGGGGCCGGCGCGGCTGTCGTCATTGAGCAGGCTGATCAGGATTTCGTCTTCCCGGTCCAGCTTCAGGTGGAACACCTTGTCCTCATACCCGCCGTACCGCCCGCGGTAGACCAGGGCGTGCAGGCCGGGGTTCTCTTTGGACAGGCGCTTGAGCAGGTTGTTCCAGGCGTCCTTGGGTGTGGCAGCCAGCGCCTGCCCCGCCGTTTCCGCTTCCTGCGCCAGGGGCAGGTCCAGGTCGGCGGGTGCTGGTTCAAGGACGACCGGCGTCAAGGCGTCCTCTTGCTGGGCTTCTATTGGCGCTTCACTGTCTTCAACAACAGCTTTTTCTGTCTTCTCATCAGGAGTCACTTCGTGTTTCGCTTTGCCTTCCACCTTGGCCATCAATTGATCCATCGGCGGCATCTGCGCAGGCGCCTCGGGTTCCCGCATCGGAGGCGCGCTGACAATGTCCGGCTTGGGCGCTGATTGATTGCGCGCAGGCGTGGGCTTTGTCTTTGGGGCGGGCGGAACAGGGCTTGAGGGATGGCTGTCCAGGGTGGCCCGCAGCGCGAACAGCTCCAGCACCGCCCGGGGGGAGTTGGACCAGCGGGTGTCCTGCTCGGCCTGCTGGCATTTTTCCAGGAAGAACAGCAGCCTGCCGGCATCCAGCAGTTTTGCCATGGCCTTGACGCGCTTCAGCTGGTCCGCGCCCACGTCCCGGACCTGGTCGCCCAGCCATTGCACGGACAGCATCTGGCGCAGGAAGGCGTTGAATTCCCTGAAGAAGACCTGCACATCCCGCCCGGAGCGCATCAGCTCGCCGCACAGCGCCAGGGCTTGCGCGGTGTCTGAATGGTTTAGGGCTTCCAGGAAGGAAAACAAAAAGTCCTGGCTGACGGCGCCCAGCGCATAGCGTACATTGTCTTCCGACAGCGTCTTGTTCATCCCGATGCACATGTCCATCAGGCTCCAGGCGTCGCGCATGCTGCCCTGGGCCGCGGAAGCGATCAGGCGCAGCGCGCCATCCTCCGCTTTCATGTCAGGCGTCAACGCGATGTTCAAACGCTTGATGATCTCCTCCTCCGAAATCCGCGCGAAATCAAAACGCTGGCAGCGGGAGAGGATGGTGGCGGGCAGCTTCTGCGGCTCGGTGGTTGCCAGGATGAACACCATGTAGTTTGGCGGCTCTTCCAGGGTCTTCAGCAGCGCGTTGAAGGCGGCGTTTGACAGCATGTGCACTTCGTCAATGATGTAGACCTTGTATTTGACAAACTGCGGCGGGTAATCCGTCCGTGACAGCATCTCGCGGATTTCCTCCACCCGGGAATTGCTGGCGGCGTCCATCTCAAACACATCCAGGGTGGTTTCACTCTGCAAGGCCAGGCAGTTGGCGCATGTGAGGCAGGGGTCGCCCTCCCGGGGTTCCAGGCAGTTGATGGCCAGGGCCATGGTGCGCGCGGCGCTGGTCTTGCCGGTGCCGCGGCTGCCGCAAAACAGGTAGGCGTGGGCTACCCGGCCGGTGGCGGCCTGGTTTTTCAGCGCCTTCACGATGGGGTCCTGCCCAACCATTTCGGAGAAGGTCTTGGTGCGGTAGGTTCGGTACAGGGATTGATAAGCCATCAGTTGTCCTCCTGCAGCAGGTTTTCAAAGCCCTCGCCCAGGGTTTCGTGGGTGTCGGTGATGAACATGAAGGCCAGGGGGTCTTCATCCTTGACAATGGTTTTGACCTTCACCGCCTCCAGCCTGCCCACCACGCACAGCAGCATCTTGGTGTCCTGCCCGGAGAAGGCGCCTACCGCGTTAAAGCGGGTGACGCCGCGTTCCAGTTCCCGCATCAGGCGCTGCTCGATTTGCTCATGCTGCTTGCTGATGATGTAGCAGGCCTTGTCCGTTCCCAGGCCCACCAGCACCTGGTCTAGGACCTTGGTGGTGACAAACACGCAGACGATGGCGTACATCGCGTGCTGCGCGCTTAAGAAGATCCAGGCCAGCATCACCACGGAAAAATCAAAGGCGAACAGGAAGGCGCTGACGGGAATGGCGCGGTAATGGTGGTGGATAATGCGGGCCATGAGGTCCGTGCCCCCGGTGGTGGCGCTGCCGCGCATGATCAGCCCCAAGCCCACGCCCAGCAGGATGCCGCCGAAGATGGAAGCCAGCATGGGGTCCTGGGTGAGGGGCTTGAGCACCAGGACGTCAATGGTCAAGGAAAACAGCAGGGTGGCCACCAGGGTGCGCACCACAAAGCCCGCGCCGATCATCCGCCAGCCAATGATCATCAGGGGAATGTTCATGATCAGGCTGGTGAGGCCGATGGGCCAATGGAAATAGTAATTGAGGATGGTGGAAAGCCCCGTCAGCCCGCCGGGGGCGATGTGGTTGGCTTCCAGAAACAGGGGATAGGCGGCAGCCGCGATGAGGCAGCCGGCGATGATCAGGCCATACTGCTTCAACAGCCTTTTTTTGTTGAAGGACGCTGTGCTCATAATTCGGCTTCCAGGCGCACAGCCTTGCCGATGATGCGCACGTCCGCCATGGCGGCGACCTCGCTCTCGCTCTGGCTGTCAAAACGCTGCAGCAGCAGCTGGTAGCGGGGGAGCACCTTGATCATGTACAGCTGCTTGCCAAACTCGGTGTCCAGCAGCATGATCTTGCCGTCCTCCACCGACTGGGTCGGCACAATCAGCACCAGGTCGCCCTGGTGGACGCGGTAGCCGCGCATCCTGTTGTCCGGCGCCATAAAGTAGAAGACTTTCTCTGCGCTGACGCCCTCAATCTTGCCCTGGTTGACCGGCAGCAGGCGGCTGCCGGTTTCCTTCATGACCGCGTTGTAGATGGGCACATGCTGCAGCACGCCCTTGAGCGCGTCCAGCCAGATGGAGCCTTCCGCGCGGGGCTTGGGGTCTTCCGCTTCCTTTCTTTGCTTGGGCAGGCGCTCCTTGGTGACAGCGCTTTGCAGGTCCACCGTCACCGCGATGTCCTCCAGGGTAAACATCGCGTCGGTTTGCTGTTCCATGCCCATTTTGCTCAGGATTCGCCGGGCCTGGTCATCCTGGATGATGCGCGTTCCCTGTTCCACTTCCAGCAGGTATTTTTCGCTGACCCCTGCCAGCTTGGCCACGGCCTTGGCGCTCATTTTCCGCCTGGTGCGCTCCAGATGCAGCAAATCACCCAGTCTGCTCATGGTTCCCTCCACTTTATTGTTCATCCCAAGCATAATCCACCGGGAAATAATCGTCAATGAGGGATGGGGCGCAGAAGAGAAAACAATGAAAAAACGAAAAAAACGATGTCAAAAAACCGCCCTGACTGTCTTGACAAACACATGCTTGGCCGTTAAACTACAAGCGAAAACGTTTAAGAATAGCAAGAGCGGAGGGTTTCATGGTCACGCTGAAAGACATTGCCAAGCAGTGCGGCGTCTCGGTTGCGTCTGTATCAAAGGCGATCAACCACATGCCGGGCGTCGGCCAGCAAACGGCGCAGCGCATCCGGGACATGGCGCGCAAAATGGGCTATCTGCCCAACGCGGCCGCCCAGGCTTTGAAGACCAACCGCAGTTTCAACATCGGCGTGCTGCTGGAGGATGATGACAGGCACGGCCTGCTGCACCACTTCTTTGTCAGCGTCTTGGAACACTTCAAGATGGCTATGGAAGAGATGGGCTACGACCTCATGCTCATGAACCGCACCATCGGCCGGCGCACCGTAAGCTACCTGGAGCACTGCCGCCACAGCAACCTGGACGGCGTCTTTGTCGCCTGCATTGACTTTTTCCATCCGGAATTGCAGGAGCTGGCAGCCGCCGGCATTCCGCTGGTCTCCATCGACCACACCTACAAGGGCCACCCCTCCGTGTACTCTGACAACGTCGAAGGCATTCGCAAGGCGGTCAAGTACGCGCACAAATTGGGGCACAGGCGCATCGCCTACATCAGCGGCGCGCCGGCCGGCGTCACCGCCCGGCGTGAGGAAGGTTTCCGCATGGCCATGGCGCAGCTGGGCCTGGAAGTCCCGCAGGAATATCGCGTTTTCAGCCGCTACCGGGACATCAAGCTCACCCAGAAGGCGACGGCCCGGCTGCTGGCGCTACCCACCCCGCCAACCTGCATCCTCATGCCCGATGATTACGCCAGCCTGGGGGGGATAAAGGCTATCCGCGAAGCCGGGCTGCGCATCCCTGAAGACATCTCCATCATCGGCTTTGACGGCTTGCCCACCTTCGAGCACGCCCATCCCCGCATCTGCACGGTGTATCAGGACGTGAAGACCATTGGCACGGAGGCGGCCCGGCTGCTCCTGCAGCGCATCGAAAACAAAGCTCAGCCCTTTGAAGAATCGCCGGTCATCGTGCCTGTCCGCCTTGTCAAAGGCGACACGGTCGCGCAAATAGCCGAATCCTGATCCGCAGGGCTCACGCCTCGGATTTGGTATATAAAAACGAGGAGTCCCCATGAAGTAATTGGTAGCCCTGTTGCTGGCGCTGGTCCTGACGCTGTCCGTCGCGTCCCTGGCGCTCGCGGAGAACCCCAAAGTCACGCTGGTTGTCTGGTCTTTCGCTGATGAACTCCGTGGCATGATCGACAAGTACTTCGTTCCTACCCATCCGGACATCGAAGTCAAGTACACCCTATACCCCACTGATGGTTCCGAATACCGCAACAAGCTGGACACCATCATCGCGACTGCCCCCACCGGTGACGAAGCCCCCGACGTCTTCGCGCTGGAAGCCGCGTTTGTGAAGTACTACGTCAACTCCGACACCACCGCCCCCCTGTCCGAGCTGGGCTTCACCGACGAGGATTTCTCCAAGAGCATCCCCGCGATGGTGCAGATCGGCACTGACAGCCGCAATGGCCAGCAGAAGGCCTCCGCGTGGCAGTCCGCCCCGGCGCGATGTTCTACCGCGCTTCCCTGGCTGAGAAATACCTCGGCGTCACCACCCCTGAAGAATTCCAGGCGCTGGTTTCCGACTGGGATACCTTCATGGAAACCGCCGTTACCGTGAATGATGAGTCCGAAGGCGCCGTCAAGATGTTCAATTCCATCGGCGACATCTGGAACGCCTATCAGTACAACCGTGCCCAGGGCTGGGCTGTTGATGGCAAGCTGAACATTGACCCCGTGCTGTATGACTACCTGGACCTCACCCTGCAGGCTGAGGAAGACGGCCTGTACAACCTGGGCACTGCCTGGAACGAAACCTGGTTCCTGGGCATGAAGTCCGACACCACCATGACCTACCTGCTGCCCACCTGGGGCCTGCACTATGTGCTCAAGCCCAACAGCGGCAACTATGACGCCGCCACCGACAGCAAGCTGGAAGGCGCCGAAGGCACCTACGGCGACTGGCGCATGGTTGATGGCCCTGTCGGCTATTCCTGGGGCGGTACCTGGCTGGGCGCCAACTCCTACAAACTGGCCGAAGCCGATGAGGCGAAGAAGGCCGCTGTCAAGGAATTCATCCGCTTCTTCACCCTGGATGAGGACTTCCTGTACACCTACGCCAAGGAAAGCGGTGACTTCGTCTCCAACAACACCGTTGTTGACAGGATTGTCGCCGAAGGCGGCACCCCCAACCCCTTCCTGGGCGGGCAGGATCACTACGCTGCCTTCTCCACCGCCGCCAACCTGGCCAACGGGGCCATCATGACCGAGTATGATGACGCCATCAACACCCTCTGGTCTGACAACGTGACCACCCCTTATAGCAAGGGTGAAAAAGACCTGGATACCGCCATCGCGGACTTCAAGGCCGCTGTCGCCGCGGCGTTCGCCGACATCATCGTCGAATAAGACCGCCATGCCCGGGGTTGCCTCTCTGTTTGGGGGCAACTCCGGGCTCCTTCCTTTATTCCAGTATAGAGAGGTGAGGTGCCCATGCAAAAGAACATCACCGGAAACGCCGCGGGCAGGCGCAAAGGGCTGAGCAAAGTCAATTACAACCGCTATGGGTATTACTTTGTCGCGCCCTTCATCATCGTCTTCCTGGTGTTCCAGCTGTATCCCATCCTGTTCACGTTTCGCACTTCGCTTTCAGATGCCATCGGTTGGAACAAGATCAACGACAGCGTGATCACAGGCTTTGAGAACTTCAAGCTGTACTTCGACCCCGGCAGCGTGCTGTTCAAGGACTTTTGGAGTTCCTTTGGAAACACCCTGCTCATCTGGGTGGTCAACTTTGTTCCGCAGATTTTGCTGGCCCTCCTTCTGGCCAGTTGGTTTACCGATTCACGGCTGCAGCTGAAGTTCCGGGGTGGTTTCAAGATGCTGCTGTTCATGCCCAACATCATCACCGCGGCCACCATCGCGGTTCTGTTCTATTCCATCTTCAACTACCCCATCGCGCCGGCCAACTCCTTCCTGCAGCAGGCAGGCATACTGCACGCGCCGTATGAGTTCTACAGGAGCACCACGGCCAGCCGGTCCATCATCAGCTTTGTGCAGTGGTGGATGTGGTATGGCAACACCATGATCATCCTCATCGCCGGCATCATGGGCATCAGCCCGGAATTGTACGAAGCCGGCCTGGTCGACGGCTGCAGCAGCCGCCAGACTTTTTACCGCATCACGCTGCCGCTCATCAAGCCCATCCTGCTGTTCAACCTGGTCACCAGCATGATTGGCGGTTTGCAGATGTTTGACATCCCGCACCTGCTCACCCAGGGCAACCCAAACAAAACCACGAATACCATCGCCCGCTTCATCTATCAGCAGGCGTTTACCGGCTCGCGCAACTTCAACTACGCCAGTGCCGCTTCTGTCATTCTCTTCATTTTTATCGTCATGGCCAACCTCATGTTGTTCTGGCTGATGCGCGACCGTGACCAGGGCCGTCTGCCCAGGAGGGCCGGGAAATGAAAACCACACGCTGGATCATCGTCTCCCTGCTGCTGCTGGCCACCTTGGGCCTGATGTTCATGCCCGTCGCCCGCTTCCCGGATGACGCCCTGGGCGCCATTCAAGCGGACATTGACAAGTTCACCAAGCGCGTCTCTGATTACCAGGCAACCTATGACCGCTATGTCTCCCAGGGGGATCCTCAGGACAAGCTGGACAAGCAGCAGGATAAAATTGACAAAGCCCAGGCCACCCTGGATGGCTACCTGCAAGAGGCCGAGGAGCTGGCCAAGGCGGATTCCGGCAACGCGCTGTCCTATGCCATGCTGCCGGGCAAGCTGCCGGAAGAGCTTTCCTTTGACCAGGCCCGCATCAACGAGTCCAAAATCTATCAGCCCAACATCGAAACGGTCTATGCCCTGGAATATGCGGCAGCCGGCCTGCTCGTCCTGGCGCTGGTCTTCATGCTGCTGGGTAACCGGAAGCTGGTCAGCCCCTTCTATTCCGTGTCCGCCCTGTTTACCCTGGCGGCCATCCTGGTGCTGGGGTACGTCCTGCTGCGATTGAAGGCCCTGCCCATCAAAGACCCTTTCACAGACGCGAAGATGACCAATTGGCAGTACCCCTTGCTGATTCTGCCCATCCTGGCCCTGCTCATCAACGCAGCGGGCGTTAAAAACACCAAGCGCACCATGATTTATGTGCTATGCGCGGCCTTGAGCCTGCTGAGCATTCTGCCGTTCTGGCTGATGTTCGTCAACGCAACGCGCTCCACCTACCAAATCCAGCAGGGCATGTCGCTGCTGCCCAGCACCTTTTTCCAAAGCAACCTGCAAATCCTCACCGGCAAGCAGTTTGACATCCTGGTGGGCTTTAAAAACAGCGCCATCATCGCCTTTGGCGCGACCCTGCTCAGCGTGTATTTCTCCTCGCTCACAGCCTATGGCTTGTCCGTCTACAACTTCAAAGGCAGCAAGTTCCTGTACGGCTTCATCCTGGCCATCATCATGATTCCCGGCCAGGTCACCGCCACCGGCTTTTACATGTTCATGTACCGTTTGGGGCTGGTGAACAGCTACATTCCCTTGATCATCCCGGCCATCGCGGCGCCTGGCACGGTGTTCTTCCTCAAGCAATACCTCAGCGCCAACCTGCAGCTGTCCCTGGTGGAAGCCTCACGCATTGACGGCGCGGGGGAATTCCTCACCTTCAACAAAATTGTCTTGCCCCTGATGATGCCGGCGATGGCCACCATGGGCATCATGGCGGTCATCGGCTCCTGGAACAACTACATCACCCCCCTGATGCTGCTGTCCAACCCCACCATGAAAACCCTGCCCATGATGGTGCAGGAACTGCGCGGGGACATCTACCGCACCGAGTACGGCTCTATCTACGTCGGCCTCAGCCTCACGGCCCTGCCCTTGCTGGTGGTCTACTTCGCTTTGAGCAAGTACATCATCGCCGGTGTCGCGGTGGGCGGCGTCAAGGAATAGTCCGTTTTAGCCAATTTACAAATTAGCACTCTCAATGAGAGAGTGCTAATTTCGTCTTGCAATCCGCGATTTCATTCTGTATAATCAATTTGCAAATATTTTCTTGGAGGAACAGTACCTTGGCCAAAAAAGGACAAACAATGCAAAAGGGCAATATCTCCATTGACGCCCAGAACATCATGCCGGTCATCAAACGCTGGCTGTATTCGGATAAAGACATCTTTCTGCGTGAAATCGTCTCCAACGGCGTGGACGCCATCACCAAGCTGCGCATGGTGGGCGGCGCGGTGGAAGGCGAGGAGCTGTCCGTCACGGTGACCCTGGACAAGAAAAAAGGTGAAATCCGCGTGTCGGACAACGGCATCGGTATGACCAGAGAGGAGGTGGACCAGTACATCAACCAGGTCGCCTTCTCCAGCGCTGAGGAATTCCTCAAAAACTACACGGGCGAAGATGCCTCCGGTATCATCGGCCACTTCGGCCTGGGCTTCTATTCCGCCTTCATGGCGGCCGACCGCGTCACCATCGACACCCTGTCCTATCGGGAAGGGGATGTGCCCGTGCGCTGGGTCAGCGAAGACGGCATCAGCTATGAGATGGGGGAAGGCAGCCGTACGCAGCGCGGTACCACCATCACCATGCACCTGATGGAGGAAGAAAAGGAATTCCTGGAAGGCGGCACCGTGCGCGAGGTGCTGGAGAAGTACTGCGGCTACATGGCGGTGCCGGTCTACTTTGAAGATATCGAGGG
The DNA here is from genome assembly GCA_012521895.1 of Clostridiales bacterium. GTDB lineage: Bacteria > Bacillota > Clostridia > Christensenellales > Aristaeellaceae > UBA6115. Next base: position 8,589 of record JAAYLK010000062.1, on the reverse strand, counting down.
CATCAAGCAGCAGGAAAAGGACGCTGCCAAGCGCAAGAAGGAAGAAGAGAAGAAAAAGAAGAAGGAAGACAAAGACGCGGGTGCTGAGGACAGCTTTTTAGAGGACGCTGAAGAGGAAGCCATTGGCCCGGTCCTCATCAACGAAGTCCATCCCCTGTGGCTGAAAGCCCCCAAGGACTGCACGGACGAGGAATACAAGGAGACCTACCGCAAGCTCTTCCGCACCTGGGAGGATCCCCTGTTCTGGGTGCACCTGAATGTGGACTATCCTTTCAACCTGAAGGGCATCCTGTATTTCCCGCGCATCAAGCGCGACTTCACCGGCCAGGACGGCCAGATCAAGCTGTTCAACCGCCAGGTGTTTGTGGCAGACAACATCAAGGAAGTCATCCCGGAGTTCTTGATGGTGTTAAAGGGTGTGATTGACTGCCCGGACCTGCCCTTGAACGTCTCCCGTTCCTTCCTGCAAAACGACGGCTATGTGCGCAGGCTCTCCGCCCACATCGTCAAAAAGGTGGCGGACAAGCTGAACTCCCTGTTCACCAATGACCGCGAATCCTACCAGAAATACTGGGATGACATCCACCCCTTCATCAAGTTTGGCAGCATTTCAGACCGCAAGTTCTATGACGCGGTGAAGGGCTCCCTGCTGCTGAAAACCACCAAGGGCGACTACCTCACCCTGGACGAATACAAGTCCCGCAACGGTGGCAAGGCCGAGAAAAAAGCCTACTACACCACTGACGCCGCCCGCCAGGCGGCCAGCGTGGCCCCCTTTGAGGACAAGGGCATCGATGTGGTGGTGATGGACACCCTGATTGATTCCAACTTCATGTCCTTCCTGGAGTATTCCGGCGGGGCGGACCTCAACTTCATGCGCGTGGACGCGGACATCAAGGGCCTGCAGGATGAAACGGATGAGGGCAAGGACCTGGAGCAGGACAAGCTGCAGGAGCGCATCCGCAAGGTGCTGAACATGCCCGACCTGACAGTGCAGCTGGAAGCGCTGACGGACAAGGACACCCCCGGCATGCTGACAGAAGATGAGCAAATGCGCCGCTACAAGGACATGAGCCGCATCTATGGCGAGCAATTCGCGATGCCCGAGCGCTACACCCTGGTGCTCAACCGCGCCAACAAATCCGTCCAGGCCATCGCCCAGATGGAGGAGGGGGAAAAGCAGGAACTGCTCATCGCACAGGTGTTTGACCTGGCGCGCCTGTCCTCCCGGCCGCTTGAAGGGGATGAGTTGAAGGCCTTCATGAAGCGCAGCAACCGCCTGATTGACCTGCTGGCACAATAAGGCGTACAATACAAGAAGAAATGAGGTGACAGCCATGAAGAAAGTCGCGTTGGGCAAGACCGGGTACCAGGTTGGCAACATTGTGTATGCCGGCATTGTCAGCATGAACGAACAACAGGCTGATTCCAACAACTACGTCGCCCAGGCCATCGACCGCGGGGTCAACTACTTTGACGTCGCCCCAAGCTATGGCAACGCTGAAGTCATCCTGGGCGAATCGCTCAAGCCCTACCGCAAGGACATCTATTTGGCCTGTAAGACAACGGAACGCAAGGCCAGGGACGCCGAGAAGGAATTCCACCAGTCTCTGAAGAATCTGCACACGGACTGGTTTGATGTCTACCAGCTGCACTCCCTGACCACGCCGGAAGATGTGGAGATGGCCTTTGGCCCGGGCGGCACCATGGACATGGTGCTGAAGTTCCAGAAGGAAGGCCTGGTGCGCAAAATCGGCTTTTCAGCCCACAGCGAGCGCGCCGCCCTGGAGGCCCTCAAGCGCTATGACTTTGACTCGGTGATGTTCCCCTTGAACTGGCTGCTCAACATGGGCCAGGGCATCGGCAATGAACTGATGAAGGCAAAACAGGAAAAGGGCTTTGGCGTCCTGGCCATCAAGTCCATCGTGGAGCGCGCCTGGATAAAGGACAAGGAGCGTGAGAACTCTCCCTGGCCAAAGTCCTGGTGCAAGCCCTTTGACGCCAGTGACACAGCCGGCCGCCTGGCCGGCATGCGCTACACCTGGCACCTGGGCGCGGACGTCCTGATCCCCCCGGGCAACTGGGAGTGCCAGTCCTTCATGATCGACCACGCGCAGGAGGCCGCGTCCCAGCCCTATGGTGCCAAGGATAAAGCCCTGCTGGCGGCGCGCTTTGAACTGATGAAGGACCATCCCTTCTTTGACAAGAACAACGGGAACTGGCCTCAATAAACGCTCATTTCTCATCAACAAACTCCCTCCGGTCGTCCGGAGGGAGTTTGTCATCATATCCATTTCATGGGAGGTATCGGTGGGCGAAGTCCTCTGATAGAAATCCGCGGCAGCGTCTCAATTCGCAATAATCAATTGCCTTCACGCCTTTACAGCGTGAAGGTAACTTCATTTGCTCATTGGGCTGCCGTTCACCTTCACCCGCCACTGGCGGCGGTGAACTCTGCCCATGCGCGGTGCCGCGGGTTTTGCCTTTAAACAAAACGTTTCCTCGAATTTCTGCCGGCCGTGAGGCGAGCAAAGCGAGGCCGAACAAGCAGAAATTCCCGTGCCTCTTAAGCAAAGAAGTGTCCGCAGACACTTCATTAAAAGGCTATGATCCTCGGATGACCCGCATCAAGAATCCGTCGTTGCGGAAGATGTCCGCCACCTGGCTTTCCCGCAGGAAGGCCAGCACACGCTCATCGGGCATCACAATCTGTACCAGGGGAATCAGCAGCACCAGCAAATAGCAGATGACAGCGCCGCGGGCCAGGCCAAACAGGCCGCCCGCCAGCCAGTCCAGCTGGCGCAGGATGGGAAACTCAAACACATGGCGGATGACCGAGGTGATCAAGGTCCACAGCAGGTAGGTCAGCAGGCAGCACACCAGGAAGCTCAGCACGCTCAAGACCGACTGGATGAGGGTGCCCGAAACATAGTCGTTCACCGTTGCCATGCCGTTTCGCTGGAAGGCCTGGGTGATGATGTTGTTGCGCAGCAGGTTTTCAATGGCCTCCGGGAATTCCACGCTGTTTAGCACCGTGTCCAGCAGGTTACCCGACACCTGGGTGACCGGCGCGCGCGCCAGCTCGTAATCGCCCACGCGCACCACGGCGTCGGAGTAATTGACCAGGATTTCCCGGATTTGCTGGTTGCCGTTGAGCATTTGGGTCAGTTGCGGGCCAAACAGGAAGCCGCCCAGCACCGAGACGCCCAAGCCCAGCAGGCTGGCGACCGACTGGATAAAGCCGTGGTACAGGCCATAGATGACGCTGATGGCCAAAACACCCAACAAAATGCCGTCAACGATGTTCACAGGGCTGCTCCTTTCTTAAGGCAGGTTGATCAGGTAGACATCAATGCCGCTGCTGACCAGGCTTGAGCCATTGGACAGCTTGCCGATGAAGCCGGTCACCGGGGTGGACAGCGGCAGCTTCAAGGCGGAGAAGCGCTGGGCGTTCAGTTCGGCCTGGTAGAGCGTGTCGGCGGAAATGGCAAAGATGGTGTTGCCCTTGAGCCCGGCGCCCACACAGCTGTTGGGCAGGGTATAGCGGCTGTCGCGCATGTTGCCGCTCAACACGCGCAGTTCGGTGATCTGCTGCACGTTGGCGGTTTGCAGTTCCGGCGCGAACAGCATGGTGGCGTTGCCGCTGCCCAGGCCCGCGTCAATCAGCTTCCAGCCATACACCAGCTGCCTGGACGTTGGAAACAGCGTGCCGCGGTAGTCGTAAAGGTTGAGTTCCTTGGTGTTGATGACATGCAGCTTGTCGCCGGAATACAGCACATCATAGGTGATTTCCTCGCCCAGGTCCACTTCGCCGGTGTTCATCGCGCCTACGCGGTAGATGTTCATCACCGTGATGGGGGACACCCCGTAGATGTCCAGCGCCGTGGTCCACAGGTAGTTGCCGTTTTCAAAAAAGTCCATGTCCAGGATGATTTTGTCAGCATAGGCGATGGATTCCGAGTCCACCGCCAGGCCGTTGACATCCTTGACAATCAGGGTGGGGGAAAAGCCTTCGCCGATGACCGCGGCGACATACTGCCTGCCGGGCTTGGCAAACTGGATGGAGTCGGCCAGGCGGTCGTTGTAGGTGGCGCGCCCGCTCTTGTCTAAGATGTGCAGGTGGGCGCCGTTCCAGGCGGCCACGGTGGTCTCGCTGGCGGTAAAGCGCGCGCCGGGGCCCAGGGCATACTTCCATTGCTCCGTGCCGTTGGCGTTTAAGCAAAACAGGTTGGTGCCGTCATAGTAGAGCACCTTGTCTCCAAAGGGGGTCACCTGCTGGGTGGCCACGCAGCGCAGCTTGGTGACGGACAGCCGCCTCGGGCCGCCGCCAAAGACGCCCAGCACATAGAGTATCAGCGCCACAGCCAGCGCCACGGCAGTCAAGAGCAGGTACATCCGCAGCCGCTTGCCTGCGATCTTGTCGTGTTCCATTCACGCCTCCGAAGAAAATCTGTGTGGATTATAAACCCATGCTGTCCATGCGGTCAAACCGGCAGGCGGATCACCGCTTGTCCATCAGCTCAGTTTGCCGCTTGCGGCTGACTTCAAAAACGCGTTCATACAGCGACAGCAGCTCCTTGCTGTACTCCGGCCCGCAGATTTCCATCAGCCGGTCGGTCACCTGCTTTTCCCGATCGGGGCGGTGCACCGGCGCCGCGCAGTCCTTCTTGATTTGGGCGATCTGGTCCACAACGCCCATGCGTTCATAAAACAACTGGGCAATCTGCGCGTCAATCCGGTCCAGTGCCAGCCTTGCTTCTTCTAAGGTCATGTTCGCCTCCGGTCATTTTTGTTCATGATACCATGAAATGTTGCATCTGGTAGGTGGATGATTTCAAGATCTCTGTTCAAACCGCGGCCATTACCCAATCTTTACTTTTAAAATCGTTGACAAATCACGCTTCCCAAGTGTATCATGATAAAGTTGCCTCTCGTATGGCAACAAGGTCTGTCGATGGAGGATTAGGTGAAACCAGAACGGACACAGCCTAAAGGCCAGGCGGTAGGCATCAAGCAGGCCCTGCGCGCGGTGCGCGCGGGACTGGCCAAAGAGGTGTACTACGCTAAGGACGCCGATGACCAGCTCGTTTTACCCCTGCTGGAAGCTGCCCGGGAAGCCGGCGTGCCAATCCACCCGGTGGACAGCATGAAGGAGCTTGGCAAGCTGTTCAAGGTTCAGGTCCCTTCGGCCGCCGCCGCCACCACACGCTAGACCAACTCACTTTAGACTATATATTCCCAAGGGTTGCGGGAATGTTATAGGAGGAGACCTGCTGTACAGGCTCCGATCAAAAATCAGGAGGTATCCCCATTGCCAACGATCAATCAATTGATCCGTAAGGGCCGCAAGAAGATTGTGGAAAAGTCTGACGCGCCCATCCTGCAGGGTTGCCCGCAAAAACGTGGTGTTTGCCTGTCTGTGAAGACGACCACACCCAAGAAGCCCAACTCTGCCCTGCGCAAAATTGCCAGGATCCGCCTCACCAACCAGATTGAAGGCACCTGCTACATCCCCGGCATCGGCCACAACCTGCAAGAACATAGCGTTGTGCTGATCCGCGGCGGCCGCGTGCGCGATCTGCCCGGTGTTCGCTATCACATCGTCCGCGGCGCACTGGACACAGCCGGCGTTGCCAAGCGCAACCAGGGCCGTTCACTGTATGGCGCCAAGCGTCCCAAGAAATAATTAAACCCACGCCGGTCAGGCTGTCTGAAGCCTTCTCACCTCATCCCGTCTTGGAACCGCGGGCTGGGCTTTTCAAGAAGGCGGTGGAACAGCCGCTAAAGATGGATGGCATCCTGCTGAAATGCCTACCCGCCTCCGGCCGAACAATGTTTTAATAACAGGAGGAACACTATGCCCCGTCGTGGATTTATCCCCAAGCGCGAAGTGCTGCCTGATCCCATCTATGGAACAGTGACAGTCACCAAGCTCATCAATCAGATTATGCTTGACGGCAAGCGCGGCGTCGCGCAAAACGTCACGTACAACGCCTTTAACATGGTCAAGGAAAAGACTGGCCGCGATGCCGGCGAAGTCTTCCAGGACGCGCTGAACAACATCCTGCCGCAGCTGGAAGTCAAAGCCCGCCGCGTGGGCGGCGCCACCTACCAGGTGCCCATCGAGATCCGCCCCGAGCGCAGGCAGACCCTGGCGCTGCGCTGGCTGGTTGAATTCTCCCGCAAGCGCGGTGAGAGGACCATGGCCGAGCGCCTGGCCGGCGAAGTCATGGACGCCGCGAACAACGCCGGCAACGCCGTGAAGCGCAAGGAAGAAATGCATCGCATGGCCGAAGCCAACAAGGCGTTCGCGCATTACCGCTGGTAAGCCCTGTTCAGCCACAGTAAGGAGATATATTTTTACATGCTAAGAGACTTCCCCCTGGATAAAGTTCGGAACATCGGCATCATGGCCCACATTGACGCGGGCAAGACCACGACCACCGAACGCATCCTGTTCTATACCGGCCGCGTGCACCGCATGGGTGAGACCCATGAGGGCGGCGCCACCATGGACTGGATGGACCAGGAAAAAGAACGCGGCATCACCATCACCTCCGCTGCGACCACCGCAGTGTGGAAGGGATACCGCATCAACATCATCGACACCCCCGGCCACGTTGACTTCACCGTTGAGGTGGAGCGTTCCCTGCGTGTGCTGGACGGCGCTGTGGCTGTTTTCTGCGCCAAAGGCGGCGTTGAACCCCAGAGTGAAACCGTGTGGCGTCAAGCCAACAAGTACAATGTGCCCCGCCTGGCTTATGTCAACAAGATGGACATCAACGGCGCGGACTTCTACCATGTTGTCGACATGCTCAATGACCGTTTAAGCGCGAACGCTGTGCCGGTCCAGCTGCCCATTGGCAAAGAGGGCGATTTTGTCGGCATCATCGACTTGATCACCATGAAGGCCGAGGTCTACTACGATGACCAGGGCAAGGACATCCGCGAGGAAGAGATTCCGGAGAACCTGCGCACCCTGGCCGAGGAATACCGCGAAAAGCTGATTGACGCTGTGGTGGGCACCGACGAAGCGCTGATGGAGAAGTTCTTCAACGGCGATGAAATCACCGCCCGTGACCTCAATTCCGCCATCCGCAAAGCCACTATCGCGTGTGAAATGACACCGGTGCTGTGCGGCACGTCCTACCGCAACAAGGGCGTTCAGCTGCTGCTGGACGCGGTGACCGAGTTCATGCCCTCCCCGGTGGACATTCCCCCCGTGGTTGGCGTTGACCCGCGCACTGAAAAAGAGATTGAGCGTGCCCCCAAGGATGACGAGCCCTTCTCCGCCCTGGCATTCAAGATCGCCGTTGACCCTTTCGTGGGCAAGCTGGCCTTCTTCCGTGTCTATTCCGGTCAGGTCTCCGCGAACACTTACATCTACAACTCCACCAAGGGCAAGCGTGAGCGCTTCAGCCGCATCCTGCGCATGCACTCCAACCACCGCGAAGACGTGGAAACCGTGTTCGCCGGGGAGATCGCCGCTGCAGTGGGTCTGAAGGACACCACCACCGGTGATACGCTGTGTGATGACAAGAACCCCATCATCCTGGAGTCCCTGGACTTCCCGGAGCCCGTCATCCGCGTCGCCATCGAGCCCAAGACCAAAGCCGGCCAGGAGAAGCTGGGCATCGCCCTGTCCCGCCTGGCGGAAGAAGACCCCACCTTCAAGACATACACCGACCAGGAGACCGGGCAGACCATCATCGCCGGCATGGGTGAGCTCCACCTGGAGATCATCGTCGACCGCATGATGCGGGAGTTCCGCGTGGAAGCCACCATCGGCAAGCCCCAGGTGGCCTACAAGGAGACCATCCGCAAGACTGCCACCGGCGAAGGCCGCCATGTCAAGCAGTCCGGCGGCCACGGCCAGTACGGTCACTGCGTCATTGAAATCACCCCGGCCCAGCCCGGCGAAGGCTACACCTTTGAAAGCAAGATTGTCGGCGGCGTGATTCCCCGTGAATTCATCGCCCCCATTGACGCTGGCATCCGCGAAGCGTCGCAATCGGGCATCCTGGGCGGCTATGAGGTGGTGGACTTTAAAGTCGCTGTCCTCGATGGCTCCTACCATGATGTTGACTCCTCTGAAATGGCGTTTAAAATCGCCGGCTCCCTGGCGTTCAAGGACGCGATGCGCAAGGCGGACTCCTGCCTGATGGAACCCGTGATGAAGGTTGAGGTCATCGTGCCTGACCAGTACATGGGCGATGTCATCGGCGACTTGAGCTCACGCCGCGGCCGCATTGAAACCTACGAAGCCAGGCTTGGGGATGAGATCATCCATGCCTATGTGCCGCTGAGTGAAATGTTCGGTTACGCGACCGACCTGCGCAGCAAGACCCAGGGCAGGGGCATGTTCACCATGTCCTTTGACCACTACGAGGAAGTACCCAAATCGATCGCCGACAAGATCGTTGGCGTCAAATAAGAGTAAAAGCGAAACCCGCTTAGGAGGAACCCATGGCAAAGCAAAAGTTTGAACGCAACAAGCCGCACGTGAACATCGGCACCATCGGCCACGTTGACCACGGCAAGACCACCTTGACCGCGGCGATCACGATGGTCCTGGCCAAGGCCGGCCAT
>JAAYLK010000014.1 GCA_012521895.1 Clostridiales bacterium | reverse complement strand
CCTTTTTCCACCTCGGTGCCAACGCCGGTGCGCGTCAGAAAACCGCCCAGGCCATAGCCCGCGGCGCGGATTTGCTCCACCAGCGTGCCCTGGGGCACCAGGTGCACCACCGTCTCCCCCTCCACCATCTGGCGGCCCGTTTCCTTGTTGGTGCCGATGTGGGAGGCGTAGATGGTGGAAAACAGCTTGGCCGCCACCATCCTTCCCGGCCCCATGGTGGGAAAGCCGGTGTCGTTGGCAATCAGGGTGAGGTTCTTGAAACCCTTTACCATCAGCGCGTCAATCAACTGTTCCGGCGCGCCGCAGCCCAGAAAGCCCCCAATCATCACGCTGTTGCCTTCCTTGACCAGGTCCGCCGCCTGGGACGCCGTGAGCCGTTTGTTCATGCCATACCTTGCCTTTCTTTCAGCAGCCATAGGCTGCCGGGTGTTTGTGGCCTTAGCGATGAAGTCTCAGCGCCATGAGCGCCAGGCCAGTATGATGTCTGTGTCTTAGTATAGCGACAGAAGGCAGCCCTGTCCATGAATTGTTTCTTTTTGGTTTTTAATTTCCGTCCCGCGAAAGGTGTAAAGATGATGAAATGAGAGGTTGTCATTCTTTGAGGTTGATCCCAAGCATAGTGCTTTACTGCAAGCAGAATATACAATTTTTTCAATTCCTGGCTCATTTTACTTTGAATTTCCATCGTGCCGACCATCCGCGCCTTCTATGGTATAATCACCCCACAACAAAGGAGTGCACACCATGGCCGAACTGACCCCGATGATGCGCCAGTACCTGGAGCTGAAGGAGACCTACAAAGACGCCCTGTTGTTTTTCAGGCTGGGCGATTTTTATGAGTTGTTCTTTGACGACGCCGTCACCGCCAGCCGGGAGCTGGAGCTGACCCTGACCGGGCGGGACTGCGGCCTCACAGAGCGCGCCCCCATGTGCGGCGTGCCCTGGCACGCGGTGGACGGCTACATCCAGCGGCTCATCGCCCGGGGTTTCAAGGTGGCCATCGCGGAGCAAACCGAGGAGCCCGGCAAGGGCAAGACCCTGGTCAAGCGCGACATCGTGCGCGTGATCACCCCGGGTACCTACACCGACACCACCCTCACTAGCCAAAAAGAAAACCGCTTTGTGGCCAGCGTGTATTTTGCGAACAAAAAAGCGGGCGTTGCCCTGTGCGACGTGTCCACGGGTGAGTTTTATGCCCGCGCGTTTCCGGATGGTGATGAAGCCCTCGCCGCCTTCCTGCTGGCGCGCTCTCCCAGCGAGGCCATTTCCAACCAACCGGAGCGCTTGAAAGAAATCTATACCGGCTACATCAGCCAGGTGCGCGAGGAGGGCTTTCAGAAAAAGCGGGCGCTGGACGAAATCAAAGCGCAGTTTGGCGTGCAGAGCCCGGAAGCACTGGGCCTTCCCCGCAATGACGAGCTGCATGTCTGCCCCGCCGGCGCCCTGCTCAACTACTTAAACGACACCCAGAAGGTGGCCCTCAAGCACATCACCACGCTCACCATTTTGCGCGGGGAGGATGTGATGCCCCTGTCCTCCGCGACCCGGCGCAGCCTGGAGCTGACCCAGCTGCAGCGCGGCAAGGGCGGGAAGGGCACCCTGCTTCATGAACTGGATTACACCCGCACCGCCATGGGCGGGCGCCTGCTGCGCGACTGGGTGGAGCGCCCCCTGACCAGCCTGGATGCCATCGGGCAGCGCCTGGACTGCGTGGAGGCCTTCTACAAGGACCTGATGCTGCTGGAGGAAGCCGGGCAGCTGCTGCAGCAGGTGTACGACCTGGAGCGATTGCTATCCAAGCTCAGCTACCGCACCCTGGGCCCCCGCGACGGCCTGGCCCTGCTGCGCACCCTGGAGCAGGCCCCCAAGGCCCAGGAATTGTTAAAAGACCTGCCCCAGGAGGGCTTCAAAGCCCTGCGGGCTCAATTGGCCCCGCAGGAGGACTTGGCGCAGATGCTCCATGCTGCCCTCTCCCCGGACGCGCCGGTTTTGCTGTCAGACGGCGGGGTGATCCGGGAAGGCTACAACAAGGCCCTGGACGAGGCCAGGCTGGCCGCCCGGGATGGCCGGCGCTGGATTTCAGACCTGGAAGCGCGGGAACGCGAGGCCACCGGGATTAAAAACCTGAAGGTGCAGTACAACCGCGTCTTTGGCTACTACATCGAGGTCACCCGCTCCAACTATTCCCTGGTGCCCGCGCACTACATCCGCCGGCAAACCATGGCCAACGCCGAGCGCTTCACCACCGAGGAGTTAAACGACCTGGAGCGCCGCGCCCTGGGCGCCCAGGAGGAGATGGCGTCTCTTGAAAGCCAGCTCTACAACGCCCTGGTAGATGAGCTCTTTGCCCACATCCGCCCCTTGCAGGAACTTGCCCAGGGCTTCAAGTCTTTAGACGCCCTGCAGTCCTTCGCCCGCGCCGCGCGGGAAAAGCGCTACATCAGGCCCGGTATCAACACCGAAAACCGCATGGACATCGTCCAGGGCCGCCACCCGGTGGTGGAAAGCGCCCTGCCGGAGGGCGGCTTTGTGCCCAATGACACCGGCATGACTGAGGATGAGCGCGTGCTGATTGTGACCGGGCCCAACATGGCCGGCAAATCCACCTATATGCGGCAGACCGCCTTGATCTGCCTGATGGCGCACATGGGCAGCTTCGTGCCCGCGGACAAAGCGGACATCCCCCTGCTTGACAATGTGTTCACCCGCATCGGTGCCCAGGACGACCTGGCCGCCGGCCAGTCCACCTTCATGGTGGAGATGAGCGAGCTGTCCGCCATCCTGCGGGGCGCAACCAAGCATTCCCTGGTGGTGCTGGATGAGGTGGGCCGGGGCACGGGCACCCTGGACGGCCTGTCCATCGCCTGGGCGGCGGTGGAATTTCTGGCGGACCCGGAAAAATCAGGCGCGCTCACCCTCTTTGCGACGCACTACCACGAGCTGTCCGGCATGGAAGGCGCGCTGGCAGGCGTGGTCAATTTGAGTGTGCTCACCAAAGAACTGGGGGATGAAGTCATCTTCCTGCACAAGATTGTCAGGGGCAGCGCCGACAAATCCTTTGGCGTGTATGTGGCCCGGATGGCGGGCGTGCCCCGCTCCGTCGTGTCCCGCGCGCGGGAAATCCTGGCGCGGCTGGAGGCCAACGACATCACCCAGGACACCATCGGCAAAAACATCCTGGAAAAGAAAAGCAAAAAGAACGAGCAGATGGCGCTGGGCGAGTACGCGCGCGCCGAATTTGTGCAGGAGTTGGCGGCCCTGGATGTGCTGCAGATGAGCCCCATGGACGCGCTGAACACCCTGTTTGTCCTCAAGGAGAAAGCCAGAAAACTATGAGTGTCATCAAAGTATTGCCGCCGGATGTAGTCGAACTGATCGCCGCGGGCGAGGTGGTGGAGCGGCCGGCCTCCTGCATCAAGGAGCTGGTGGAAAACAGCCTGGACGCCGGGGCCACCGCCATCAGCGTGGCCATTGAGGGCGGCGGGCTGGATGTGATACGGGTCACCGACAACGGCGGCGGCATGGCCGGGGAGGACCTGCGCCTGGCCTTTTTGCCCCACGCCACCAGCAAATTGCACCGGGCGCAGGATTTGCACCTGGTCGCCACCCTGGGCTTTCGCGGGGAGGCGCTGGCCAGCATCGCCCGGGTCAGCAAAATCACCCTGCACACCCGGCAAAAAGGCGCGCAAAGCGGCATGAAGGCGGTCAATGAAGGCGGGCAGATGCTCAGCATCCAGGAAGCCGCCGGGGCCGAGGGCACCAGCATTGTGGTGCGTGACCTGTTCTACAACGCCCCGGTGCGCCGGGACTTCATGAAAAAGCCGCAGCGCGAGGCTGCCCTGTGCGCGGAACTGATGCAGCAGTTGATTTTGTCCCGCCCCGATGTGGCCTTCCGCTTTACCATCGACGGCAGGCAGCACTACTCCTCCCCGGGGGACAAGACCCTGGAGGGCGCCATCCTGGCGGTCTACGGCCTGGACACGGTGAAGGCCATGATAAGGGTGGACGGAGCAGGGCAAGGCCTGCTCATTTCCGGCGTGGTGGGCGTGGGCGAACAATCCCGCGGCAACCGTTCCCACCAGCACTTCTTCTTGAACGGCCGGGCTGTCCGCTCCCAGCTGCTCTCCCGCGCGGTGGAGGAGGCCTGCCGCCACCGGGTGATGATTGGCCGCTATCCCCTGTGCGTGCTCAGCTTGCAACTGCCTTATGAGGCGGTGGATGTCAATGTCCACCCCAACAAATGGGAGGTGCGCTTTCAGCGCGAGCAGGCGGTGGTGGAGGCCGTGCAGCAGGCGGTGGGCGATGCCCTGCAAACAGCGCCGCTGGACAGCCCCCCGCCCCTGTTTGAACGGGAAGCGGAAACCGTTCAGCCCCAGGTGAGCCGGGTGGAGGTGCAGCAGCCCGCAGCAACGCCTCATGAAGCAACACCCCCCGCACTTACGCAGGAACCTTCCATACAAATACCCGCCCCCCGCGCCCTGGTGGCCCGGGACGTGGTGAGCGATATGCCCCCCACGCCTGTGCGCCCGCCGGTGATTGAAGAAGAAGTCGAGCAAATCCATGCCCACCCGGTGCCCGCGCCGTCACAGAAGCTGGTGGTGCTGGGCGTGGCCTTTTCCACCTACATCATCGCCCAGCAGGGGGAGCGCATCCTGCTCATTGACCAGCACGCCCTGCATGAGCGCCTGTTGTTTGATTCCATGATGGCCTACAAGGACAGCACCCAACCCTCCCAAACCCTGCTGCTGCCCCAGGTGGTGGAGCTGGACTACCCCACCCACCAGGCTTTTTTGGCCTACCAGGAGGACTTGGAGCAGGCAGGCTACGAGGCGGAGGACTTTGGTTCTCGCGCCGTGCGCCTCATGAGCGTGCCGATTGAATTGGGCGAGCCGCTGGCCGTGCGCAGCTTCCTGGACGCCCTGGACGAACTGCGTGACAAGGGTAATTTGAGCGGCAAAAGCCGCAGGGAGCGCATCATCATGGCCAGCTGCAAGCACGCCGTGAAGGGCGGGGAACGCTTAAGCGACAACGCCTTGCAGGAGCTGGCCGATGAGATGACCCGCAACAACACCATCCCTTCCTGCCCCCATGGTCGGCCCATCGTGCTGGAGCTGACCCGCAGGGAGCTGGAAAAGCGCTTCCGGCGCATCCAGGGCTGATGAAGCCCACTGTTTTGGCCCTGGTGGGGCCGACGGCCTCGGGCAAGACCGCGCTGGCGCTGCACCTGGCGCAAGCGCTGAACGGCGAAGTCCTGTGCATGGACTCCATGCAGGTTTACCGCGGCATGGACATCGGCACCGCCAAGCCCACCAAAGAGGAACAAGCCCTGGTGCCCCACCACCTGCTGGACATCGTGGACCCGGGCACGCCTTTTTCGGTGGCCGAATACGAGGACCTGGCCAAGCAGGCCATTGAGGGCATCACAGGGCGCGGCAGGCTGCCCATCCTGTGCGGCGGCACCGGCTTGTACTTGAAAGCACTGTCGGGCGGAATGGACTTTGGCGGCGCGGCGGCGGACCCCATCATCCGTGAAAAATACCAGCAGCTGGCTGATTCAGCTGGAAATGAGGCGGTGCACGCGCGGCTTGCGGCCATCGACCCGGACAGCGCCAAGGCCCTGCACCCCAACAACCTGCGCCGGGTCATCCGCGCGCTGGAAGTGTATGAGCTGACTGGCCAAGCCTTCTCCTCCCAAACGCCCAAAGCCCAGGACCGCCCTTATGACATCCGCGCCTACGCCCTGGACTGGCCGCGGGACACCCTCTATCAGCGCATCAACCAGCGGGTGGACAGCATGCTGAAGGAAGGCTTGCTGGAGGAAGCCAGGGCCATTTTTGCCCTCAAGCTCCCGCCCGAGGCGCAAAGCCTGCAGGGCCTGGGCTACAAGGAATTCTTTTCCTTCTTCAAAGGCGAGGGCGATCTAAACGACGCCATCGACACCCTCAAACGCCGCACCCGCAACTACGCCAAGCGCCAGTTGACCTGGTTCCGTGCCGACAAGAGCGTCCGCTGGCTATCGGGCATTGACGGCGCAGAGCAAAACGCGCGCATCATCAAACAGGAAATGGACAGCAAATGACACAAGACATCCAGCAAATCATCCTCCAGGCCGAGCAGGACCTGAAAACCGTCTTCGCCGGCTTTGACCGGGTGGAGCAGGTTGGCACCGACCGGGTGCTGAACGCTTTTAGTAAGCGCCGCGTGGCCGCCCGCCACTTCGCACCCTCCACCGGCTACGGCTATGACGATGTGGGCCGGGACACCCTGGAAGCCCTGTGCGCGGACATCTTCTTGGCCGAGGCCGCCATCTGCCGCCCGGCCCTGGCCAGCGGCACCCACACCCTATCAGTCGGCCTGTTTGGCCTGCTCCTGCCCGGGGACGAGCTGCTGCTGGCAACCGGCAGCCCCTATGACACCCTGGAAGGCGTCATCGGCAAACACCGTGAGCCGGGCTCCTTGAGCGAGCTGGGCGTCACCGCCAAAACAGTGGAATTAACGCAGGAGGGCGGCATTGACGTGCCCGCCGTACTGGATGCCATGACCGACAAGACCCGCGTGGTCTTTCTCCAGCGCAGCCGCGGGTATTCGCTGCGGCCTTCCCTGTTCCCAAAGGACATGGCAGAGGTCATCCGCGCGGTCAAGCGGAAGAACCCCGAGGTCTTCGTGTATGTGGACAATTGCTACGGCGCCTTTGTGACGGAAGACGAGCCCACCTTCTACGGCGCGGACCTGGTGGCCGGCAGCCTCATCAAGAACCTGGGCGGCGGCCTGGCGCCCACCGGCGGCTACCTGGCGGGCAGCCTGCAGGCGATCAAGCGGGTGGAACACCGCCTGACCGCGCCGGGCATCGGGCGGGAAGTGGGCAGCTATGAGGCCAGCTACCGGCCCTTCTACCAGGGCCTGTTCATGGCGCCGCACACCGTGTGCCAGGCGCTCAAAACCGCGGCGCTTTCCGCGCGCGTAGCGGAGCTGCTGGGCATGACGGCGACGCCCGCCGCCTTTGAGCCGCGCTCTGACATCATCCAGGCCCTGGTGATGGGGGACGCCAACAAGGTGGTGGCCTACTGCCAGGGCATCCAGGCGGCTTCGCCCGTGGACAGCTTCGCCACGCCCGAGCCCTGGGCCATGCCCGGCTATGCCGACCCGGTCATCATGGCGGCCGGCGCCTTTGTGCAGGGCGCTTCCATTGAATTGTCCTGCGACGCGCCCATGCGCGCGCCCTTTGCGGTCTACCAGCAAGGCGCCCTCACCTATGCCTCCGGCCGCCGGGCGGTGGCCGCCGCCTTTGAACGCCTGCTGGAGGTCAGCGATGCCTAAGTGGACCAGCCGCCAACTGGAGGCCATCACCGCGCGCAACCGGGACATCCTTGTCTCAGCAGCCGCCGGCAGCGGCAAGACCGCGGTGCTGATTGAGCGCATCGTGAGTTTGCTTGCAGAAGGCCTGCAGCTGGACCGCCTGCTGGTGGTCACCTTCACCCACGCCGCGGCCGACGAGATGAAGGAACGCCTGACCGACCTTTTGGGCCAGGCGGCGGAGAAGAACCCCGCGCTGCGCGCCCAGTACGCCATGCTGGGCCGGGCGGACATCTCCACCCTGCACAGCTTTTGCGCGAGGCTGGTCAAACAGCACTTCCAGGCCGCGGGCACCGACCCTTTGAGCAAATTGGCGGACGACAACCAGGCGCAGGAGCTATTAAACCAGGCGCTGGATGAGGTGATTGACCAGGCGCACGAAACGCCCAGCGCGGCATTTGCCTCCCTGACAGACCGCTTCAAGGAGCCGGACATCCTGCAAATGGTGCTGTCGCTGTACCGCTTCATCATGTCCATGGACGCGCCCTTTGCTTGGCTGGAAAGCGCCGTACAAATGGATGAAACCCCCAGCCTCTATGACCATCCCTGGTACCTGGTGATGAAGAACGAGGCGGGGCTCCTGCTGCAGGGCGCGCGGGATTTGCTGCTTGAAGCCGCTGCCATCTGCCGGCAGCCGGACGGCCCCCTGCGCTATACCCAGGCCATCCAGGATGATTTGACCGTGGTGGATCTGCTGCAATCCGCCCTTTCCACCCAGCCAAGGTTCACCTGGAACCCGCCCGCCTACACCCGCCTGCCCAGCAAAAAGCCGCCCGCGGAAGAAGACCCGGACCTGGCCCTGCTGGTGAAGGACGGCCTGCGCAAGCAGGCCAAGGACACCATTGCCCAGGCCTTGGCCCTGCTGCCGCAGGACGCCGCACAGGCGCAGGCGTGGATGCAGGATGTTTTAACCACCCAGCCGCAGCTGCGGGCGCTGGCGGATCTGGTGCGCGCGCTGTCGGAACGCTACCAGGAGCTGAAGGCGCAAAAGACCCTCTGGGACTTCAACGACCTGGAGCATCTGGCCCTCAAGGCCCTGCAGGACGAGCGGGTCTACCATCAGGTGTCTAAGCAGTATGACGCCATCTTTGTGGATGAATACCAGGACGTCTCCCGCATCCAGGAGGCCATCATCACCCGTCTTCGCCGGGAGGACAACAGCCTGTTCATGGTGGGCGACGTCAAGCAGAGCATCTACCGCTTCCGCCTGGCGGACCCGGGCCTCTTCCTGTCCAAATACCGCAGCTTTGACCAGGCGCGGGACGCCGTAAAGCGCCTGATTACCTTAAAAGAAAATTTCCGCTCCACCAAAAACATTCTCCAGGCGGTCAACCTGGTGTTTGACCACGCCATGCGCGAAAACGCCACCGAAATCGCCTATGATGACGAGGCCAGGCTATCCACCCTGAAGGAAGATGAACAGGATGAGCGCGTGGAATTGTGGCTGCTGCAACGGGACAATCCACAGCCTTTGGATGAGGAAGCCGACCTGCTGGAAGCGCCTTTGGATGAAGAAGATGAAGATAATCCGGACGAGGAAGGCAATGCCGCCAAGCGCGACAAGGGCGAGATGGAGCGCGCCTTCGTGTACGAAGCCCGGCTGATTGCCCGGCGCATCAAGGAATTGCTGGGCACCCCCATCGTGGATGGGGACAGCGCGCGGGACATCCAGTACCGGGACTTTGCCATCCTGCTGCGCTCGGCGGCCAACCGGGCTTCTGACATGGCGGACATTTTGAACCAGGCCAACATCCCCACCTATTCTGACGCCGAGGGCGAGTTTTACACCCAGTCTGACGTGCGCGACGTGCTCAACATCCTGCAGGTGGTGGACAACCCTTACCAGGACATCCCCCTGCTGTCGGCCCTCTCCTGCCCGGCCTTTGGTTTTTCGCCCAGCCAGCTGGCGGACATCCGCCTGTTGGCCAACACGCGGGAGATTCCCTTCCACCAGGTGTTTTTTGAGACCGCGCAAACAGACCCTGCCTGCCAGAAAGCCGCGGACACCCTGTCCCGCTGGCGGCTGATGGCCAGCAACCTGCCCCTGCCACGTTTTTTAAGCGCCCTGCTGCGCGAATCCGGCCTGTACACCATCGCCGGGGCCAAGGAGGATGGCGAGCTGCGCCGCGCCAACCTGCGCATCCTGGTCTCCCGCGCGGAAAGCGCCACGGACAGCATGAACCTGGCGGACTTTGTCCAGCGCGCCCTGAACGCCGTCAAGCAAAAATCCCGCGACCGCAGCGCTTCGCTGGGCATGAACGAAAACGTGGTGCGCATCATGACCATGCACAAGTCCAAGGGCCTGCAGTTTCCCATCGTCATCCTGCCCGACCTGGCCTCCAGCTTTTCAGGCAAGCGCTTTTCCGCCCCGCTGCGCATGGACGCGATGACCGGCCTGGCCATTGAGCAGATTGACCCCCAAATCCGCACCCGCAAGGACGGCTTTGGGATGCAGGCCATGAAAATCAAGAAGAACCGCGAGGAATTAAGCGAGGAAGCCCGCCTGTTGTACGTGGGCATGACCCGCGCCAAGCAGCGTTTGATGTTGATTGGCGCCATGGACAAGAAGGAAGCCGCGCTCAAGCGCTGGGCCCTGCCCTCCAGCGATTATTCCGCCGGCAGCGCCAAGAGCATGCTGGACTGGGTGTGCAACCCCCTGTATGAGGCGGTCGCCGCGCAGAATGAGCTGCTGTATGACGCCCCCAACGGCAGCCGCTGGCACATCCGCTGGCAGGACATTGAAGGTTTGGCCGCACCCCAAGGCGCTTTGAACAACCAGCCCCTGCCGGTGATGCCCGATAACCTGCCAACGGAAAACCCCTTCCTCCCCCTGGAAAGCCCCGCGCCCAGCCTGCAAAAGTCCTCAGTAACCGCCCTGCTGGCCCGCGCCGCGCTCAAGCGCCTGGAAAAGCAGCAGGCGGACGCGGCCTTGCTGGTGGACAGCGAGCTGCTGGAGCAGGAAGAGGAAACGCCGGAGGACAAGCGCCAGCCGCTGCAAGCCCTCAAGCCCCTGCGCCCTTTGTGGACGGCGGGCAAGGAGCAGCAGCTGACCGGCGCGCAGCGGGGCGCCGCGGCACACAAGGCCCTGTGCGCGCTGGACATCGCCCGGCTTTCTCACCTGGAGAATAATGAGCAGGCAAGGGCCCTGCGTGAAACCCTGGACGGCCTGGTCACAAAGGGCATCCTGCGCACCAATGAGCGCGAGGCCGTGGACGAAACCACCCTGCTGCGCTTTATGAACAGCGATTTGGCGCGCCGCCTGGCTGACAGCCCCGAGCGCCACAGCGAATGGCCCTTCACCCTGCAGGTGGAAACTGGCCTGCTCATCCAGGGCGTGCTGGACGCCTGCTTTGTGGAGGACAATCAGTGGGTGCTGGTGGACTACAAGACCGACTGGGGCGAACAGGACGAGATCCTGGGCCGTTACCGCGACCAGATGCGCTGGTACATGCGCGCCCTGCGCGACATCACCGGCCTTCCGGTCAAGGAAGCCTGGCTCTACCTGCTGCGTTCCGGGCAGACGGCGCAAGTCACGGAAATCCAGCCCATCACCCTGGAGGAAATGGGCCTGTAAGCCTCCCGCTTTTATCAAGCAATACAAGAAAAACACCTGGCGGCATTGACAACGAAAACGTTTTGGTAGATACTGTGAGCAGACTGATGCCGGCCCAAGAGCAAACGCATCGTGCTTCCTATTGCTGCGACTGGTTGCGGTCGGTATACACAGGTCAACACAGAATATGGAGGGAACACTATGAGATTCAAACGTCTATCTGCCTTGGTTGTCGCGATGCTGCTGCTGCTGTCCATGACGGCGGTTGTGGCGGAAGAACAGGTTGAGCTGCGCGTGCTCAACTACCTGGACATGGCCTCCCCCAACTCCGCGGAGGAAGGCAAGGTTGTCTGGGAAGCTTTTGAAACCGCCCATCCCAACATCAAACTGGTCATCCAGAACGAGTTCAACGAGCCCTTCCACCAGGCCACCGAGGCCTACGCCGCTGCCGGCAACCTGCCCGATGTCATGTACGTCTGGCCGTCAGGGCGCTCCACCACCCTGCACACCAATAACCTGCTCAAGGACCTCAAGCCCCTGATTGAGCGCGATGGCCTGGCCTCCTCCTACATCGCCCTGGCCATGGACCCCACCCAGCAAGCCAGCGGCTACATCTCCATGCTGTCCAATGGCGTCACCGCCACCAACGCCTTCTTTGTCAACATGGAAGTGCTGCAGGACGCCGGCCTGGAGCCCGCCAAGACCTATTCCGAGCTGGTCGCCCAGGTGCCCGTGCTGGCCGCAAAAGGCTATGACACCGTGCTGATGGCCAACCAGGACAGCTGGGTCATGCAGTCCTGCCTCTTCTCCCTGATCGCCGGCCGTTTCTGCGGCGAAGGCTGGGAGCAGAAAATCCTGAACGGCGAAGCCAAGTTCACCGACCCCGACTTCGTCGCCGCCCTCAATTTCGTCAAACAGATTTACGATGACAAGGTCATTGACCCCGCCACCCTGGCTGTCGGCTACGGCGAGGGCCCGGGCCTCTTCGCCACCAACACCGCCGCCTACTACATCGACGGCGACTGGCGTGCGGGTGCCTTCATCACCGACGCTTCCACCGGCGAAGCCCTCATCACGCCTGAGCGCCAGGCCAACTTCAAAATCACCGTGTTCCCGGAAATCGACGTGGAAGGCGTGAAGCTCAACCGCTCCAACACCGCTGTGCTGGCCACAGGCTATGCCATCAACGCGGCGCTGGAAGACGGCTCCGCCAAGCTGGAAGCCGCCTGGGAACTGGTCAAATGGCTGGTTGGCAAAGACGTACTGACCTATCGCCTGTCCACCGGCGGGCTGCCCAGCCCCTCCCGCACGGACATTGATTATGCCTCTTTGGACCTGGAACCCCTGCAGGTGGCGAACGCCAACCTGGCCAACGACTATGACAAGGCCACCGTGGTCATCGACGCCGCCTTTGAAGGCCCTGTCTTCAACCCCTTGAACGACGGCCTGCAGGCCATCGGCCTGGGCAGCCAGACTCCGGAAGAAGTCGCCCAGAACGTCCAGGCCGCCTTTGAAGCCTGGCAGGCAACCAAGTAAAAAACCCACTAAAAACCTGCCCGCCGCGCCACGCGGCGGGCCTTCACCTTGCAAAAAGGGGAGGTCACCGTGACCATCAACAACGAACGAAGGCTGTCCTACGCCGTCCTGGTGGCGCCGGCCTTGATTATCTACCTGGCCGTGGTGGCCTTCCCCACCATTTTTTCCGTTTTGTTGAGCCTGACCAACTACAACGGCGGGCTCATCTTCGGCAACCCCAACATCCGCTTTGTGGGCCTGGACAGTTACATATGGATGCTGACGGAGCCCATGGGCAGCTTTTACAAGTCCCTGGGCAACAACCTGCTGATTGTGGCGGTCTCGGTCTTTGGGCAGATTCCCCTGGGCTTTGGCCTGGCCTACATCCTCTCGCGCAAGCTGATCGCGAGGGGCAACAAGTTTTTCCAGACCATGATTTACCTGCCCAACGTCATCTCCTCCATCATCATCGGCGTGCTGTTCAACGCCATCATCTACGGGCGCAACTCCGTGCTGATGGAAGTCAAGAAGATGATTAACCCCCAGGCGGTCTTCGCCCTCAACCCCAACCCGATGGTGCCGGTGCTGGTGGTCATCCTATGGATGTTCACCGGCTTTTACATGATCATCTTCCTGGCCAACCTCCAGCGCATCGACCCGTCCATCATCGAGGCCGCGCGCATCGACGGCGCCAAGGAATGGGACATCTTGCGGCACATCAGCCTGCCCGCGCTGTCGGGCGTCATCATCACCACCGCCATCCTGGCCATCTCGGGGTCACTCAAGTCCTTTGACCTGATTTACGCCATGACCAACGGCGGCCCGGCCGGGCAAACCAGGGTGCTGTCGCTGTTTATGTATGAGTCCGCCTTCCGGGGCGCGCCCAACTACCCCCTGGCCAACGCCATCTCCACCGTCATGGTGCTCATCTCGGTGGTGCTGATCATCGTGGTGCAGCGCCTGGGCAAGGCCTTTGGCACCAAGGAGGAATAGTGGACAAGCACAATGTGTCGCTCCCGGTCAAAATCATCATCTACACCGTGATGATTGCCTTTACGGCGCTGACGGTCTACCCCATCCTGTGGCTGATTCTCCAGTCGTTCAAGACCAACACCGCCTACATGACCACCAACAAGCTGTCTTTGCCGATGCGCTGGTATTTTGGCAACTATCCCTATGTCCTCATCCAGGGCAACTACCTCACCTTCTTCAAGAATTCCGTGATTTATTCAGCGATCACGGTGCCCGCGGTGGTCATCCTGTCCAACATGGCCGGCTTCGCCTTTGCCAAGATTCCCTTCAAAATCACCAAGCTGTTTTACGGGGTCTTCATCGTGGGCATCCTGCTGACCCTGCAATCCATCCTGATTCCCCTGTTTTTGATGGTCAGCGCGGCCAAGCTGCACGACACCCGGCTGGCGGTCATCATCCCCTACATCGCCCTGGGGCTGCCCATGGGCATCTACCTGTGCACCGACTTCATCAAGTCCATCCACAACGAGCTGCTGGAGTCCGCCCGCATTGACGGGGCAGGCTTCCTGCGCATCTTCTGGCGCATCGTCTTCCCCATGAGCGCGCCGGTGTCCGTCACCCTGGCCATCATCACCTTCACCGGCACCTGGAACGAGTTCATCCTGATGAGCCTGATGATTTCCAGCGAGAAGTACAAGGCCATCCCCTACGCGGTGGGCCGCTACGCCGGCTCCCTGGGCTCGGACTATGGCAAGCTGTTCACTTCGCTGACGGTGGCCCTGATTCCGATTCTGATTTTCTATTTCATCTTCCGCAACCAGATCACCAAGGGCGTGGCCGCGGGGGCGGTCAAGGGGTAAATTGATGCGAGTTTTTATTGATGCCCGCTGGAAACAGCGGGCATTTTACATTTGTTCTCCTGTGTTTGGGTATATACAGATAGCAAGATTTACCTAAAGGAGCATCCTGTGAGTATCACCTTCAACACCGTTAAGAACGACCCCTCCGTCCGCGCCTACATCCAGAAGGCGGACGATTCCCTCCTGGCCCTGGGCTATACCGAGCATGGCTTCGCCCATGTCACCAAGGTGGCGCACACCGCGCGGGACATCCTGTCCCAAACCGGCCACAGCGAGCGGGACGGCGAGCTGGCCTCGGTCGCCGGCTACCTGCATGACATCGGCAACATCGTCAACCGCCACCGGCACGAGACCTCCGGCGCCCTCATGGCCTTCCAACTGCTCACTGCAATGGGCGCGCCGGTGGAGGAAATCGCCACCATCGTCACCGCCATCGGCAACCACGACGAAGCCACCGCCTTCCCGGTCAACGACGTGGCCGCCGCCCTCATCATCGCCGACAAAACCGATGTGCGCCGCTCCCGCGTGCGCAACAAGGAGACCATCGCCTTTGACATCCACGACCGGGTCAACTACGCCGTGGTGGATTCACAGGTGGACGTCCTCAACGACATCAAGGAAATCCGCCTCTCCCTCACCATTGACACCGAGAGCAGCCCGATCTCCGAATACTTTGAAATCTTCCTCTCGCGCATGATCCTCTGCCGCAAGGCCGCCGAAAAACTGGGCTACCGCTTCGGATTGCACATCAACCAGTCCAAGATGATGTAACAAAAGACCATTGGAGGCCGGATGGAAATCATTACAGACTATGTAAACGCAATCCAGGACAAGAAAGCGCGCGGCATCTTCAGCTCCGTGCTTGATTGGGTGGCTGAACACTATCCCCAGTTGGACGCCAGTGTGTTTTGGGGCGCTGCCGCCTTCACCCACCACGGCACCTTCATCATCTCCTTCACCCCCTTCAAGAAGTACATGACCGTGGGCGTGGAGGTCAAACCCCTGCGGCTGTTTGCCGGGCAAATCGAGAAGGCCGGGTACAAAACCACCAAGTCCCTCCTTCAGCTGCCCTGGGACAAGCCCATCAACCATGACCTGCTCCGCACCCTCATTGACTTCAACATCGCCGACAAGAAAGACCAAACCACCCTCTGGCGCTCCAGGGACGAAGAGGCGGAATAGTGAAGGTGGGGGTGGCGGGGGAGACACCAGGAAGGCCTTTTCAAAAATGGGTTTCCCGGACCTTTTCGAAAAACTCTGGAATCTAGGTCAATCAAGAACAGTAGAATCATGCGATGTTCAATTTAACCACACCTCCAATGTTGAACGAAAATCAACAATGGGTGTTGCACAGTTTCACAGCGTTTCTTCATCAAATTGTAAAATTTCCACAATCTATTGAAATATTTGCGCACGATACCACAAGATGTGGTATAGTAGCCTCGCAATATATCCACAGTCGGAAAAAGCCTCTGCCTTTTCCGGCAGGATGCTTGTCGACATCGCCAGACCCAAAGGAGGTAAAACCATGGCCTGTGAATTCATCGTCGCTGGCGGCGTGCTGCCCCAGGAGGAACTGAACGCCTACTTGCTCCGCGCCAAACAGCAATACGGCAAGGAGCCCAAGCGCATCAACATCACGGTGGAGGGGGATGAGGTGGCCCTGGACTACACCTTTGAGGCCCAGCCCTTTGAGCGCATCCGCCGCATCACAGGTTACCTGGTGGGCACCACCGACCGCTTCAACAACGCCAAGCGCGCCGAGGAGCACGACCGCGTCAAGCACTCCTGCAAGATCTGACAAACCGGGTGCATCCGGGTACATTCTGTTATCAGCAATTCGCTGTTCGTAAAGAAAAGGAGAATGTGCCATGTACAGTGTCATCCATTTTGAGATCGAAGTGGAAAACCCAGCGCGCGCCATGGCCTTTTATGAAAAAGTCTTTGGCTGGCAGTTTGAGGACTACTCCCAGTTTGTGAACACCCCCTACTGGGGCGTCATCACCAAGCCCGGGGACGGGCCCGGCATCAACGGCGGCCTGCAGCCGCGCACCCAGCCCATCGCGGAGGACAACACCTCCCCCCGCGCCTTCGTGTGCACCGTGGTGGTGGATGATTACGGCACGGTGGAGAAGGCCATCCTGGACCATGGCGGCAAGCTGGTCTACCCCAAGCACGCCCTCCCCGGCATGGCCTGGCAGGGCTACTACCAGGACACCGAGGGCAACACCATCGGCATCCACCAGCCGGACGAAAATGCGCGCTAAGCGGCGCGGCCTGTGCCCCTGAAATCGTTTCCGTAAAAACACGCCGGGTGTATCGCGGTACCAAAAACCGGGTATACTCCCCCTGGTTGGACGAATAAGGTATGAAACGGTCAGCCAATATCAAGCAAACGCTTGTTATCAAAGAAATTGAGAAGGAATGAACACCATGTCAAACATCACCCTGTATCACTTTGAAGGCTGCCCGGCCTGCGGTCACGCCAAGGAATGGATCAAGGAACTCTACCAGGAGAAGCCGGAGCTGAAAGACGCGAAGGTTGAATTGGTGGACGTCCACAAGACCCCCAACTTCAAGGCGCCCGCCCCCTTTTACTACGTGCCCACTTTCTTTGTGGACGGCAAAAAGGTGTTGGAAGGCGCCGTCACCAAGGAAAAGGTCGAGGAAATCCTGCGCCAGGGCTTAAACGCCTGACACCCACATTCTACAAGCGCGCCGGGCTGCGACACAGCGGCCCGGCGTTTTCTTTTTGTATACCAAACTCAAGGATAAACGCTTTGATGCGATGGTTTTTTTGCGCCTCCGCTTTGCCGCGTCACCGTGACCTGCGCTCTCATCCCGGATCGGGCGCTGGCCTCCCGGGCTTAACGCTTCGGTACGGTTCCTTAACGCACAAAAGCAGGCTTTTGTGCGCAAGGAGGGATTCCGGAATGTAGTGAACCGGTGGGCTCGCCCCAGCGGTGAACGAAGTGGAGTGAATCCTGACGTGGCTACGCCTCGCTCTTTCGGCTTCGCGG
>JAAYLK010000061.1 GCA_012521895.1 Clostridiales bacterium | reverse complement strand
TTTTTTGACAGCGGCATCGGCGGGCTCAGTGTGCTGTCAAGCGCTGTTGCGGCACTGCCACAGGAAAGCTTCCTGTATTTTGGCGACAGCTCCAACGCGCCGTATGGGACAAAAACTGATGCGGAGGTTTTGGACCTAAGCCTCAAAGCCGTGGAACAAATGGCGCGGCAGGGCATCAAGGCCCTGGTGATCGCCTGCAACACCGCCACCGGGGTCGCTGTGGAACAATTGCGCGCGCGTTATCAGTTTCCCATCATCGGCCTGGAGCCTGCGCTGAAGCTTGCCGAGGACAGTTATCAGCATGGGAAGATTCTTGTGCTGGCCACCCCGCTGACCCTCAGCAGCGTAAAATTCCAAACCTTGTTTTCAAGATACGGCGCCCATGCCATCAACCTGCCCTGTCCGGGGCTGATGGACTTTGTGGAGAAAGAGGAGCTGCATAGCGAAGCGCTGGACAGCTATCTTCAACTGCTTTTCGCGCCATATCTCAAGGACAGCATCGATTCCGTGGTGCTGGGCTGCACCCATTACCTGTTCATCCGTGAAGTGATCAAAGCGCAACTGCCCCACAACACCCGCATCCTTGACAGCAACGAAGGGGTTGTGCGCCAACTGTGCAAAAAACTGGATGAAAACGGCTTGCTAACAAGCAATATTACATCAGGAAAAGTGAACATCCAAACTTCCGGCAGCCCTGCGATGCTTTCGCAGATGCAGCGGATGTTTACAACCGCTCAGCAGTCCGCTTTGTGATCTGAAAACCATTGCTTGGCGATGCGGATATCCTCCATCATCACCAGGCGCATCTCTTCCTTGGAGGCGAAGGTCTCCTCGGGCCGGATGTAGTGTATATAACGCGCCTTGACGCGCTGGTCATAGAGGTCCTCATCAAAATCAAACAAAAAAATCTCAATGGCCGGGTGGCCGCCGGGCACTGTTGGGTGGTTGCCCTGGTTGAGCACACCCTGGACCACCCTGCCGCCCTGGTCAAGCAGCACCAGGTCCGCCACATACACGCCATCAGGCACCTTGGTCTCACCCAAGACAAAGGGGATGTTCACGGTCGGGACGCCAAGGGTCCTCCCGATCTGCTTCCCACGGACTACCGTCCCTTCCCATTCAACCAGATACTTCATGTCCGTTTCCTTCCCGGAAGTCGTTCTTCGATGCACAGTGTGCGTGTGAACCGCGGTCTTGTCAAGTTCTGCCAGTACAGAACCAGCACAAGGCAGTTGTTGACCAAAGGATGGTCCGGTGATACCGTGGATAAAACGCTTTTGGAGGCATTCAATGAACAGACAAAACGCCTTGGCCTTGCTGAAGGCACACAACAAAGAGCCCTTTCACCTCCAGCACGCCCTGACTGTGGAGAAGGTGTTGGGCTGGTTTGCGCAAGAACTGGGTTTTGAAGATGAGCGGGCATTCTGGGAGACCGTCGGCTTGCTGCATGACCTGGACTTTGAGGAACATCCCGACAAACACTGTGAAGTGACCAAAACGCTGCTGGAAGACGCAGGCT